>NZ_JANSIB010000033.1:0-23911 GCF_047461895.1 Synechococcus sp. R55.8
CCTAGTTGGAATCGAAATGACCATAAGTCTTTTGGGATCTCAACTTTTTCTTCTGCTTTCAAGTACTTTCAGGAGGAGAAGTGGATCCCTTCTTCGAGGTTTTGCTGAGTGAATTGAGAAAGAACTTGCTGCCAAAGGTGGCCAGTCTGGGATCCCTTTCCCTTGACGTGTAGAAGGCGGGCTCCTTCCTGCTGGGGATGGGGCTGTAGGCGCAGCCAGAGGTAGGTCGCAGGCAGATGGCGGAGGTACTGGGGCCACTCAATAGCGGTGATCCCACCTTGGCTCCAAAGTTCTTCTAGCCCTAGGTCTTCTAGGAGTGTGGATTCTTTCCCACCGGCGCGAGCGGCAGAAGAGGTCTCTAGGCGGTAGAGATCGCAATGGAAAAGAGGGATCCGTCCGGTGTGGTATTCCTGCACCAGCACGAAGGTGGGGCTGTCGATGGGTTCAGGGATCCCTAAGCCCTGCCCTAGTCCCTGCACAAAGGTGGTTTTGCCGCTGCCCAGATTACCTTCGAGAAGAATGACCAAGCCGGAAGTGGAGCCGAGGCTGCGGCTGGGAGGGGGAGATTTTTGTTGACCTGAAGGGGCGAGGAAGCCAAGGGCGGCTTGAGCTACGAGGGCCCCTAGTGATTGGGTAGCAGCGGCGGATGGCAGCAGCAGAGGAGAGGCTTGCTGCCAGAGCTCTTCATTCTGTTCGCTGGCCATGGCTTACAACTCCTTTGGGGCGGGGATCCCAGGCGAGGAAGTTGCCTCGTTTGGGTGAACAGAAACGCGTTTGGGAGCTGTCAAGATTGCGGCCAGGCCTGCTCCAATGAGCAACAGGCTCACCCCCTGCGCCACCCGCAGGGATCCCAGCATGAGGCTATCGGTGCGCAGGCCTTCGATCCAGAAGCGCCCCAGGCTGTACCCCACCAGGTAGAGGCCCAAGAGGGTGCCGGGGGGAAGCTGGCGCCGGTAGCTTAAAAAGAGCAGGAGCCCGAAGAGACCAAAGTTCCAGAGGGATTCGTACAAAAAAGTGGGATGGACGCGCGATCCATCAGGCAGCTGCAGTTGTACCCACAGAGGGCTATCCGGAGGCAACACCTTTCCGTAGGCTTCGTTGTTGAAGAAGTTGCCCCAACGTCCGATCCCCTGACCAAGGCTGAGGGAGGGAACAAGGCAATCGGCTAGCAACCAAAAACTCAGCCGGTGCCGCCGGGCGAACAGGTAAAGCGCCGCACTGCCGCCGATCAAGGCACCGTGAATGGCAATGCCCCCCTGCCAGAGGGCCAAGACCTGCCACCAAGGGCCATCTCGATAGCGTTCCCACTCAAAGGCCACATAGTACAGGCGAGCAAGGGGCAGGGATCCAACCACCAACCACACCAGCAGATCAGGCATGGAACTGGGGGGAAGGCCACGCCGAGCTGCCAGATGGCGAGCCAGGAGCAAGCCCAACACCATTGCCAGGCCGATCAATAAGCCATACCAGCGCAGGCTGAGCGGCCCCCAACTAAACACAACCGGGCCGGGGGATTGTAAGACCAAAGTCATGACCGTGGGGACATTCCTGAGCAGATCCCTTTAGCCCACTCTACCCGCTCTGCAAGGCTATGCAGAAGACCTGCCCTCACCCCCAGCCCCTCTCCCAGAGGGAGAGGGGAGTTAGGAACCGAGGCAAGGTACGAGCTGACTGCAGTTGGAGGGAGAGGGATCCGCTCAGAGCAAGGCGACAATGTTAGAATGCAGGCTCGATTTTCCACCACGACTCCTGGGGGGGATGCGGGTTATGGCCCGGAAAGCCGCTGCTGTGAACACTGCTGATGACTCGGACAAATTGAAGTCAGAAAAACGCAAAGCCCTGGAGCAGGTGTTAAGCCAGATCGAGCGGAATTTCGGCAAAGGGGCAATCATGCGCCTGGGAGATGCCACCCAGATGCGGGTGGAGACCATACCCAGTGGGGCCATCACCCTCGACTTGGCCTTGGGCGGAGGTTACCCAAAAGGGCGGATTATCGAAGTCTTTGGGCCGGAATCTTCTGGGAAAACTTCAATTGCCCTACATGCCATCGCCGAAGTGCAAAAACAAGGGGGAACGGCAGCTTTTGTGGATGCGGAACATGCGCTGGATCCCACTTACGCAGCAGCTTTGGGGGTTGATATTCAAAACCTGTTGATCTCCCAGCCGGACACGGGGGAGGCCGCCCTGGAGATTGTCGATCAGTTGGTGCGCTCGGCAGCTGTGGATATCGTGGTGGTGGACTCGGTAGCAGCGTTGGTGCCCCGTGCCGAGATCGAGGGGGATATGGGAGACGCCCATGTGGGATTGCAGGCCCGCCTGATGAGCCAAGCGCTGCGCAAGATTGCCGGGAACGTCAGCAAAACCGGCTCCATTGTTCTTTTTTTAAACCAATTGCGCTCCAAAATTGGCGGTATAGGCTATGGCCCCCAGGAGACCACCACAGGCGGCAATGCCCTTAAGTTTTATGCGTCGGTGCGGCTAGATATTCGCCGCGTTCAAACCCTGAAAAAAGGTGCGGAAGAATACGGGATCCGAGCGCGGGTCAAGGTGGTGAAAAACAAAGTTGCCCCCCCTTTCCGGCGGGCAGAATTTGACATCATTTTCGGCCAAGGGATCTCCAACATCGGCTGCATTATCGATCTGGCCGAGGAGATGGGCATTCTCAAGCGCCGCGGCTCTTGGTACAGCTACAAGGAGGAAAATGTTGCCCAAGGAAGGGACAATCTGGTTGTCTACTTGAAGGAAAACCCAGAGCTCCTAGCGGAGGTGGAAGCGGCTGTGCGGGAGAAACTTTCTGCGGGGGTGACGGTTTCCGCCAGCCGGCCGGCAGCGATGGAGGAGGGAGAGCAGGAAGAGAATGAGGATGCGGTCTTTGTAGAGGAAGAGTTCTGAGGGAGCAGCTAGCTGTTCAGGGAGCGCTTCCTGAGCGAGATCGCCGCTGGCGCAGGGCCTCGTAGAGCAACAACCCCCCCGTCATAGCGACGTTCAGAGATTCGACACCCTCGGCCATAGGGATCCGCACCTGGGCATCGGCCTGTTGGATAGTCGCTTCCCTCAGGCCAGCCCCTTCGTTGCCCAGGAGAAAAAGGGTAGGGCGGGTGAGATCTTGATCCCAGTAGCAGTTTGCTGTGGGGGAGAGGGTAGCAGCCAAGACTTGGATCCCGTGGCAACGGCAGCTCTGGATCCAGGCGGCTAGGTCGGGCACGACTTGGGGCGGACGGCGAAACCACTGGCCGGCAGAGGCCCGCAAGACTTTGGGGTTTTCGGGATCGACGCTGTCTGCGCTTAGCCAAAGGCCGTCGGCTCCTGCGGCGGCCACGACTCGGATTAGGGATCCCAAATTGCCTGGATCTTGCAGCGTTTCCACCACAAGGCCCAAACGTAACTTGGACAGGGGGGGAGAGGAAATCTGCCAACTGACGGCCACGGCCACAGCTCCTTCGGGAGACTCGGTGGTACAGAGCGCTGCCATGACTTCTGAGCTGACGGCCTGCCGCCGTAGACTCTTGGGCAGATTGGCCAGCAATTGTGGGTAACGCTCAGCCCACTCAAGCGTGTAGCAGAGAGCCTGTAGGGGCCAGCCAACTCGCAGGGCTTCTTCGATGAGGTGGGATCCCTCCACCAAAAAGGCGCCCTGTTCCCGCCGGCCTTTGCTGCGGTGCAACTGCCGCAACTTGCGGATCCAGGGGTTTTTCGGACTGGTCAGCAGCTCAGAAGCCATGTGGCAATGGTTAAGGTACTCCCCAAGTCTTCGGCGTTGCTGCCCTCACCCCCAGCCCCTCTCCCAGAGGGAGAGGGGAGTTAGTAACCGGAGCGGCGCAGCCGTTGGATAAAAAATCCATCCCGATCCTGCCGGTGGGGCCAGATGAGCAGGGGATCCCCTTCAGCAGCCCAATTGGGGTGGCTGTCGAGAAAGGCTTGAATGATCTCCTCGTTTTCGGCAGGGTGCAGCGTGCAGGTAGCGTACACCAACACCCCGCCCGGCTTAAGCCAACGGGCTGCCACCTGCAGAAGCTGAGCTTGCAGGTGGGCTAATTCAGGGATCCGCTCTGGAGTCTGCCGCCAGCGAGCGTCAGCATGGCGGTGCAAGGTGCCTAGGCCGGAGCAGGGGGCATCCAGCAGTACGCGGTCAGCACTCTGCCAGGGGGGCAAGGGGGCAGGGGGTAAGGACTCCGTCCCGCTGACGCGATCGGCAGCAGCGCTCAGGGATAACAGGTCGATGGCCAGGGGACGGATTGAGCTCAAGCCCAGGCGCTGCCTATTTTCCTCCAGGCGCCGCAGACGGTGGGGGTGGCGATCCAAAGCCCAGATTTCCCCCCGATCCTGCATGTGTTGGGCTATTTGGGTGGTCTTGCCGCCCGGAGCAGCGCAGCAGTCGATCACCCGCTCCCCTGGCTGGGGATCCAGCCAATGCACCACCTGCTGGGCACTGGCATCCTGAACGCTCCACCACCCTTGGGCAAAGCCGGGTAGGGCCGTGATGTCGCCGGCATGATCCTGGAGGCGCAAGGCGCCCGGCACCTCGGAGATGGGGAGGGCAGGGATCCCGGCTGCTGCCAAGGCTTGAATGACTTTATTCACATCTGCCCGCAGTGGGTTGACCCGCAAATCCAGGTGGGGTGGCTGATTAAACCAAGCACACAACTGCTCCGTTTCCACCGGCCCCAGGCGCTCCCACCATAGGCTCACCAACCAGTCGGGAAAGCTGTGCCGGATCCCCAAAGCCTGAATTGGGTCGGCTGGCAGAGTGTCCTCGAGGGGCTTGAGGGGATCCTTCTCTGGCTGATCCAACACTTGCCGCTGGTAGGCGCGCAAGATGCCGTTCACCACCCCTGTCAGGGATCCCAGCCCCATCTGGCGGGCCAATTCCACGCTGGTGTGGATGGCAGCGCTGGGGGGGATCTGATCCAAAAAAGCCAGTTGGTAGAGGCCAAGGTGCAGAATGAGCCGCAAATCGGGCGGTTGCTTGTGGGCAGGACGTTGGGCAAAGCAGTCGATCAAGGCGTCGAGGGTGCGACGACGGCGGGTAACGCCGTACACCAGCTCGCTGACCAGGCGGCAGTCGGCAGGGATCAGGTGGCTGTGGGCCAACAGGTGCTCTAGCACCACGTCAGCATAGGCGTTTTGCCGCTCGATCTTCTGCAAGGCCAAGAGGGCCAGTTGACGTGCGTTCATGGTCGCCCCAAAAGGTTTTCCCATTCTCCCCCCTGGGCGATACTGGAGAAGCCCCTAAGGGATCCCAATCATGCCTTACACCAGCGCCTTCTTAGAGGTGATCCCCGCCATCGACCTTCTCCAGGGCCACGCCGTGCGCCTCTACCAGGGGGATTATGCTCAGGCGGAACAGGTGGCCGATGACCCCATCCAGCAGGCCGAAGCTTGGGCAGCACAGGGTGCCCCTCGCCTGCATGTGGTCGATCTGGACGGAGCCAAAAGCGGGGATCCGATTAACCTGCCTACCATCGAGCGCCTGGTGCGCCAACTGGCCATCCCGATTCAGGTGGGAGGTGGGATCCGATCCCTGGAACGGGCGCGGCAGTTGTTGGATTTGGGGGTGGATCGGGTGATCGTTGGCACCCTGGCCGTGGAGGATCCTGACACCCTGGAGGCGATGACCCAAGCCTTGCCCGGTCGGGTTTGGGTGGGGATCGACGCTCGGCAGGGGCAAGTGGCCACCCGCGGCTGGCTGAGCACCACTCCCCTGCGGGCTCCTGAGCTAGTGCAACGGGTGCAAGCCCAAGGAGCTGCCGGGATCATCTATACCGACATTAGCCGGGATGGCACCCTGGCCGGGCCCAATTTAGAACAGCTGCGCCAGATCCTAGCCGTCTCTCAAGTGCCTGTAATTGCTTCGGGAGGGATCGGCTCGCTGACCGATTTGCTGGCTTTGTTGAGCTTGCCCCGTTTGACAGGGGCCATTTTGGGCAAGGCCCTCTACTCAGGGGCGATCTCCTTGCAGGAAGCTTTGCGAGCAGTGGGGCCGGGCCGTTGGCAGGATCTGCCGCCAGAAACCGGATCCCAGTGGGCCTAGATGTCCACCTCGACGCCGAGCGGAAAGCAGCCTCAGCAATGCCATACTGGGCAAAATCGACAGGCAACTGCATGCAACCAACACTGGCCATCGGTGAAGGTTTTCCAAGACATTTTTGTTTTTTTGTTTTTCAGGTCATGTCCTTTCCCGCACTTCGCCCTGCTGTTCGAGCTTTACAACCCGAGTTGGTGACCTGGCGCCGCCACATCCACAAGTATCCTGAGCTGGGCTTCCAGGAGAAGCAAACCGCCGCCTACATCAGCCAGCGCCTGAAAAGCTGGGGGATCCCGCACCAGACCGGCATTGCCCACACCGGCATCGTGGCCACCATTGAGGGAGAGCAGCCGGGGCCGGTTTTGGCGCTGCGGGCCGATATGGATGCCCTGCCCATTCATGAGGCCAATGAAGTCGAGTACTGCTCCGCCATCCCCAACGTCATGCACGCCTGTGGCCACGACGGCCATACGGCCATTGCTATGGGCACCGCCAAGCTGCTGCAACAGCACCGTCAACACCTCAAGGGCACGGTCAAGGTCATTTTTCAACCTGCCGAAGAAGGCCCCGGCGGAGCTAAGCCCATGCTGGAGGCGGGGGTTCTGAAAAACCCGGATGTGGAAGCCATCCTCGGCCTACACCTGTGGAATAATCGCCCTCTGGGCACTATTGGCGTGAAAAGTGGCCCCTCGATGGCCTTTGCCGACCGCTTTCAGATTCAGGTGATCGGGCGAGGCGGACATGCTGCCCTTCCCCAACAAACAGTGGATGCCATTGTGGTGGGATCCCACATTGTCAATGCTTTGCAGACCATCGTCTCCCGCAGTGTGGATCCGCTGCAGCCGGCGGTGGTGACGGTGGGCCGTTTCCGGGCCGGCGATGCCTTTAACGTCATTGCCCCTAGAGCTGAGATTTGGGGCACCGTGCGCAGCTTTCAGCCGGAAGTGCGGGATTTGATCTCAAAACGTATGGAAGAAATCGTTGCCGGCATTTGCCAAGCCTACGGGGCCACCTACGAGTTTCAGTACGAACGGGGCTACCCAGCGGTTTGCAACGATCCTGCTATGGTAGCGCTGGTGGAACAAGCTGCCCGCCAGGTGTTTGGCTCAGAGGCGAGGATCATCCCAGAAATGACCATGGGCGGAGAGGATGTCTCGTTTTTCCTGAATGAGGTGCCTGGCTGCTACTTTTTCCTGGGATCCGCCAACCCCGAAAGGGGCCTGAACTACCCTCACCACCACCCCCGCTTCGACTTCGATGAGGCTGCCCTTGGCATTGGGGTAGAGCTGTTCCTGCGCTGCATTGAGAACTACACCGGGCAAGCCTTGAGTTAGCGGGAAACCTCGGCTAGGGCCTGAGCAAGTCAGCGGATCCGCTGCCGGGAAGCAGCAAGGGCTTCATAGGTTCTGGGGTGGGACGGGTAGGGGCAGGATCCCCGTCGGTGGGAATGTAGAGGGGCGTTGGGTTGGGATCCCCACCGAAGGCCAGCACAAGGGCTTCCAGCAGGGCCTGTCGCTGTTGCCGGTTCAGGGATTGTACAACGGCTTTGTCTTGGGCGTAGGGGTTGACCGTGAGGCGGTCGGCACCGGGATACCGTTGGGCGATGATTGGCTCATTGGCATCAAAATAGTCCGCCAGCGTCAGTTGCCAGTTAAAGCGGTCGGTCGGGGAGCGACCGGCCACCTGCAGATGGTAAACCATCATCCGCCGCACCAAGGTATCTTCCTCAGGCGTAGGGCCGCCGTCATTGGGGTTAATGGGGGTGTAGACGTTTTCCAGCGGCAGATCCGGCAATGCCTCGTACACCCGCCGCGCCGCTTCGGGGATCAGCCGCAACTGAGCATAGGCAGGCCCGGATCCCAGCAGAACCGCAACGGCAATGCCCAGCAAACCTGGCAAAAGGGCTTGTTTCCTCATCCTGCTCGCCCCAAAACTTGTTTCTGTGAAATGAATTGTATTGCAATCAAGCAGTGGTTTCGGATTGTAGATTTGGCAGATTCAGCGATTGAGATCAGGCCACAGTTGGAGTTTTGGGCCATTGCTAATCAATGCTGAGTCCATCCACCACCTGAGGTTGAGGACGCGGTTTGAGAGGGGCCGACTGGGCCAAGCGATCCCGCTGGTGGTGTTCTTGAGAATGCCTTTGCCAGAGGCCAAGAATATCCAACGTTTCGCCGCCATGCTGCGTGTAGCGCTGCCGCACTTTGCACAGTACAGGGGTATTGACGCACACCCCGGAGATGATCACCTGACCTTTGCTCAAGGCGGGCAATTCCTGTAACAGATCCCGTCCGGCAGCCTCGACACTGTGGCGCAAATTTTCCTGATCGGCAGGGTTGACAATTCGCATCAAAAATTGGCTCATGCATTGAGACAGAATATCCGAGTCCAACTTGCCAGGGCGTTGCGTGATCAGCCCTACTCCCAGTCCAAACTTGCGTCCTTCGCTGAGGATGGTGCGCAGCACCTGTTTGCAACGGGAAGGCTCGTGGGCAGGGGCAAACCGATGGGCCTCTTCCAGCAAAATAAAGACGGGATAAGGCAAGTAATTTTCGTCCCCCGGCTGGATCTTGCCTTTGTGGGTATTGATCCGAGCATAGTTGGCCTGGCGCAAGATGGCAGCAGCGATCACCTGCTGTTCTTCTTGGCTGATCTCGTGCATTTGTAGAATGGTCACCTGCCCCGGCTCAAACAAGTCTTTGGGGGCCAGATGTTCTACATTGCTGAAATAAGGAGAGCGGTCGATCTGTTCTAATTTCCACTCCAAGGCGGCGGCTGAGGATCCCTGGGATCCATCTTCTGCAGAATCGGCTTCATTTACGGCATCGATTAAGTCCTGAATCGTCCAGCGGATCGGGTTAAATTGAGTTGTTTTGCGAAAGGCTTTCTCCAGAAAAGATTTCTGTCGGTCAGTGGTCTCTGGCAGCAGGGTCAGAATATCAAAGAAGTTAAGAGAAGATACACGAATCTTAATTTCCTGCGGTGAAAGAACCTTGACTTTGGGTCGGTAGCCATCTTCCCCAAAAAACTTGGGGTGGGACTGCATTTCTGCCAGCGTGTGGTATTCCCCGTGGGGATCGAAAATGAGGACGGCAGCTCGGTTTTTGGGCAAAAGCAGCTCTTCAATCAAAACCCCTGCTGTATAAGATTTGCCGGATCCCGTCCCCGCCAAAATGGCCAGATGGGTGCTGACCATTTCCTTGACGTCCAGTACTACGGGCACTGCTCCCTCATCGCGCAACAACAGGCTGCCCAAGTGAGCACCCCCAATGGCTGTTTCATCTCGTTTGTTCAAAATTGATTTCAGCAGACGATTGGAGGCCAGAAAAACCTTGGCACCGGGATCCGGAGCGCGGCGGGGGTTAATAAAGCCCATCTTCTGATTGAAATAGCCGATGACCTCGACGGTAACCGCATAGATTTCCGGATTGGGATGGGTGAAGCCCACCAGAGCCACAATGGTGCTGGGATCGATTTCGGTATCGGCAAAGATGCGATCGGGGATGTGATCCAGGAGCTGAACTTGGCTAATTTTACCCAAGATTTGCAGCGTTTGCGATTGGGGATCCTGGACTTCGTAGTAGACGAAATCGCCCACCTTTACCGCTTGGGTATTGGAAGTGATGAAAACATATTGGTTAGAGGTTTCTCCAGGCCCTTTGACGGTGCCAATTACCTCTGGAGAGTCCTCAGTTGGAGAGAGGGTGGCTTCTGGATGGTGGCCATTATCGGTGATTTTTTGGGGCATTAGCGCATCGCTCCTACAGTCATTTTCCAGGCCAATTCTTTGCTTAAGATTTGCAGAGCTCGCCGTTGAGCTGGATCGGCAAACATCGGCGTAATGTCGTTCAAGACTTGGTAGATCAAATGATTGGCAAAGTTGCCGCCGCTACTCAGCAGCAAACCATAGTAGGAAAATTGGGTTTGACCTTGGGGATCCTGGTGAAAGCGCAGGATCTCTTCCCGGCTCATGCGAAAAACCGGCGTGTTTACAGGCACCACCACGCGTGGGATCCCTTGCCGGCCACAGCGGCGCTCTTCATCCAAGGCCCCGATTAAGACCACCGAGAGTAGCGTGCGCACCTCATTCTGCAGATCGGGGGAAAAATAGGGATCCGGCTGGCTGGAAAGGCGCGGCCCAGAATTGAGGAACATCGGATTCAGGAGTTGGGTATTGTAAACCAGACCTACAGCCCAGTGTCGCCGGTCGCTTTCTAGCTTGACAAAGCTGCCGAAGCCATAGTCATCAGGAGCCGGCGGATTTTTGACTTCTAAAGCATCGTCCACCTGCACCACATAATCACAGTGATTGTTGGAGCGAACTACCTTTCCCAATCTCATCGAACTCGTCTCCGCTGTAATTTACTTACTGTTTTCCGGGATAGCCTTAGGTTCAGCTTTTCGCGAGCGGCCCAATCTTGCATGAGACGCAAGAAAAGGTTGCGATCCTCATTGCGGATAACGGCTATTTGATCGGCTGTCTCCAGCACATAAGGATAACCTCGCCCAATCACCACCTCACAGCGAACCAGATCCACCAACCAGTCCAACAGTCCTGCCTCATAAACCCAAACGGGTATTTCCAAGCGGGCCGGAAAGTTGTCATTGGTGCGCAGGTAAACAAACCCCACTCGCTCCCGCATTTCTTGGTAGGAGTTGAGGATCCCATCTTGGGGGTTGAGGCTGCCGCCGCGGGCACAGATGAAAAAAGGTGTGCGATCCCCCCAATCCAACCAGGGGCTGAGCAGTTGCGCATCGTGAAGCTGTGGAGCTTCGGGTAGGTCAAAACAATGCTTCAGCAACGCCACCAAATCGGAAGTGTAGGTGGTGTCTATGTAGGCCACGATAGGGATCCGGCTTTGCTCGCTGGCCCGCAGAAGCTGGAGCAAACACTGCACATAAAAATCTTGGCTTTCTGGCTCAAAGACTTCGGCAAAAGTAGCCACCAGCGCCCCATCCAAAAAGGCCAATTTTCGGGATCCCGGTTGAGATTTTTGAATGTATTCTACAAGTCTCTCGATTTCCATTTGAAAGCGGCGCATGTTAACCATTCGCTCTTTCGGTTCGCCGCTGCTGTCGGATCCCAGGTCCCTTGGAGTCAATACATCCACTTGGATGTCTTTCTCGTACAAGCCTGCTGCGCAGTGATAATTTTCATACCAGCCGATTTGCACCAGCGCCACCGGTATTGACAGATCTTTGCTGGGATAAATCTGGGATCCATCTACGGCAAAGGTAGGAATATTTTCAATGACCGACTTCGCCCAATCGCGGCTTTCTTCGTAATTGGCCCATTCCTGCTCAAAAGGGATCCTCCAATTGGAGTAGCGATCCCACTCTGCAGTAGGTAAAGCGCCTGGGAAAGGGAATGGAGCTATTTTTTCGGCAATCTCTAGGCTTGACCACTGGCACAAGCTTTCCATGGCCTGCTTATAGTATTCTCTGCGCTCCGACAGCCTTTGATCAAAAGTGGCAAAGGCCTCCCGCTTTTGCTGCAACACTGCCAGGATCCGGTCGGCTCTAAACACCATAGGCGGGATCCCTCCCTACCGACTTGGATCCGGAGTGCCTTTCCACCCGAATAACATTTTCTGTCATTTGCTCAAAGGTATCGTCGTGGCTAATGACAAACAGCTGCTCAAAAGATCGCAGGTTGGTAATAGCCTCTGCCAGCCGCTGTCGCCGTTGGGTATCCATATTGGTGGTGGGCTCATCGAAAAAGGCAATATTTAGTTGTCCCAACACCTTGAGTAAAGCCAAGCGCACTGCCAAGGCCGCCGACATTTGCTCTCCCCCGGAAAGGCTGGCAAACCGTCGTTTGGGGCTGCCGGCTTCTTGAACGCGGATCTCATAATCGGCTTCCCAGGTCAGGGTGACGTTGGGACGGTTGAGAATTTCTCGGAAGAGGTGATCGGCAGTATGGTTGATCTGCTGCAGGTAGTATTGGGTAATTTGAGGGCCGGCTTTTCTATAGGTATCTCGGCTAAACTTGATAAAGCGGTGTAGGCGTTCTTTCTCAGTTTTTTCTGCCTCGACTTGCTTTAAGCTTGCCTTGGTCTGTTCCAATTGCCGCAACTTTTCCTCAATTTTGCTCAGTTGAGGAGCTAGGCTCTCCAGTCGGGCCTGGGCTTCGGCTTTTTGAATTTCGGTGGCCTGCAGAAGGGATCGAAGATGCTCATGCTCCTGCGGTCGATACAGAGCAGCTAAGGGATCCCGTGCTGCGCGAAGTTGGGAAAGCTGAGTTTGCAGTTGCTGCCGCTGGGCGTTTAGCTCGGCCAGTTCCTGTTCCCGTTGGGGAAGCAATTTGGCGATGGGTTCCGCCCGCAGATAGCACTCGTGATCCACTCGGTATCGTTCCCGTTCTTCTTGCAGGGATCCCAGCTCTCGATCCAGATGCTCCGTTTGGCATAGGGCCTCCTCGATAGGGTTGAGTGCGGCCTGTAAATCCTGAAGCTGCTGCAGGCAGTCGGCCTGCATTTGTAAATACTGCTTTTCCTGTTTTAGCTCTGCTTTGAGCCGTTCGGCTTGGCTTCTGGGATCCCCCAGAGCCTTCAACGTTTCGGCGGCTTTTTCAATTTGGGCTTGCAGGTCATCTTTGGATCCCTCTGTTTGTTCCCAGCGGTCGATCTGGGCTTGTTTTTCTTGCTTGGCTTTCTGGATTTGATCTAGGGCCAACTGGGCCGCTTGGAGTTCATCTTGCCGTCGGGGCAAACTTTGGGCAAGAGGCTGCATGCGGATAAAGGTCTCGTAGTTGTTGCGGTGCCGGCCTTGTTCTTCCCGCAAAGCTGCAATTCTTTCATCCAGATCTGAAAGCGGTTGCAGCTGCTCTTCTAGGGCTTGTATCTGCTGTTGGAGTTGCTGAACATGGGCCGCTATTTGTTGATATTCTTGCTCAACCCTAGACTTGCGGCTGAGATCTCTTTCCAAGCGCTGGATTTGCCCTCTGGGATCCCCCAGTTCTTGCAGCGCCTGGCCAATTTCCTGTTGTTGCCGAAGGAAGGTGGGCTCAGCCTCAAGATCCCAGTGAAGATCATCAATTCTGCTTTGTCGTTCGGCTTGCAACTGCAGCAGTTGCTGAATTTGGGCTTGTAAATCGGGTATTTGTGCGGTTAGGCCGAGCAAGGGTTGCAAAGTCCTGAGTTGTTTTTGGATGTTGGACAACTGCTGACGAAGTTGGGGCTCGGAAGTTTGGGGAGCCAGATCCTGCAAAATCTGATGGATGGACTGGAGCAACTGTTGGCTGAGTGCTGAAGATCGAGTGAGTACCTCTGGGATCCGCTGCCACAGAGATTGAAGTTGGGGATAGTTGTGTCGCTGCGCTTCCAATTCGTCCAGAAGTTGCCGGATGCTGTGATGGTGTTGAGCCAATTGATCCGAGCCCTGCTCAAAAAGGGCTTGTAGCTCCTGTTGAAATTGACGAGCTGCGGCAATGCGGCTGAGCTGAGTTTGCAATCGCTCCTGTTGAGTTTCGAGCGCAGGAATGGCGGCTACCCGCTCCAAATCCGCCTGCCGTTGTCTCAGTTGGAGCTGCAGTTGTTGCAATTGGACTTGGCCTTGTTCCTGCTCCGTTTCCCGTTGTTTGAGTTCAAGGCGCAGAGCCTGAAAGGAAGCCAACTTCTCGCCAAGTTGGGAGTGGCGCTGCTCCAGGGAGGCCTGCCGTTCACACAGGGGTTGCAGCTCAAGTTTTTCCGCCTCCATTTTTTGGAAGATCTGGAGTTGTTGCTGATATTCGGATCCCTGCAGCTCCAATCGATGCAGTTGATGTTGCAAAGTTTCCCGTTGAGCCAGTAAAGTTTGTCGGGTTCGCCGCAGCGCTTCCTGCTCTGCAATGAGGGTTTCCAACTGCAAATAACGGTTGTAGGTCAATTGATGCTGCCGACATATGGCCTGGGCCTGTTCAGCTTCTTGCACTCGGCTTTGTAGCAGTTGACAGCGCTCGGCGTGGGCTGTCCATTCTGCCTGGATCTGTTCCCATTCGCGGTGCAGGTGTAGCAACGTGTTGAGCTGTTGAGTCCAATAGGTCTGCTGACGCTCTAGCTCCTCTTGGGCCTGAATTTGCGGGGTTAGCTCCTCTAGCTCCTGCTTCCAGCGCTGCTGTTGGCTTAACTTTTCTTGAAGTCTTGCCAATTGGTTTTCGATATGCTGCTTTTGCGAGAGCAAAGCATCCCGCTGTTTCAGCCACTCCAAGCGTTGCTGTTGCTGTTTTTCCAGCTCCCGCAAGCGAGCTTCTGTGGCCAAAAAATGCTGAGATCCCTCCCAGTATTGCTGTTGCTGCGCTTGAGCTTGCCTGGCCTCTGCCCATAACTTTTCTGCCTGCTCAAGAGATACCTGAAGCAGGGATCCCTTTTGCTCCAGTTGGGCAATCTGGTGATCTAAAGTTTGGATTTGCTCAAGCCATTTCTCCAGTCGCTCGATCTCAAGCTTAACCTGATCCAGAGTGTGGATCGATTGACTCAAGCGCTCTTGCCAGTAACTGAGTTCTTGTTGGATTTTCTGCCGCTCCGCTTGCAGCGGATCCCACTCCTGTAGCTGTTGATGGAGCAATTCAATTTGATGATTAATGGCCTGAATCTGCGCCTCGCTGTATTTTTCGACCGCCAACAGGTCTTTGGCTACCTGCTGGTACTCTTCCACCTTTAAGATGCGATCGAAAACTTCTTTGCGATCTCGACCGGTTTTGAGAAAGTCTGCTGTGAAAGTCCCTTGGGGCACCCCAATCGTTGTGGCAAAGAGCCGCGCCAGGTCGGTACCGGCAGGTACGCCCAAATGTTGCCTCAGCCACGGCAGCACATCGGACTTGCGCTCATACTCTAGGCGCTGCTTCAGCTGGGGATCAAAGAGACGATATCCCTGCGTTACGCTGCGGCGAACATCGTAGGTGCGCTGATCCCATTGGGAGATAAATTGCACAGTCACCACTGCGTCGTTGGCACCGGAGCGGATGATTTCTTCTTGGCTGTAGGGACAGTAGTCGAACAAAACCCAGGCAATGGCCTCTAAAATGCTGGTCTTGCCCGCTCCGTTTTCTCCGCAAATGGCGTTAATACCTGGCTCAAACGTGAAGACGGCATCCTCATGAGATTTGAAGTTTTGTAAAGCGAGAGAGAGGATCCGCATAATCAGTCTTCTGCTCCCCATTCGCGACAGCGATGCGGAGCATCAAAAGCTCCCCTTAGGTGAGCATACACTTCAGATTCTCCTTGCCCATCCAAAACCTTTTCTTTAAGATCCAGAAGCAGCCGCGCTAGCTCTTCACTGCGTTTGCGGTAGTGGGCATGGCTGCTCAGCAGATCCCTGTAGATTTTCTCTTCGATTTGTAGCCTCTGCCCCTCTTCTTCCAAGGAAAGGGCAGCCGACCCGAGCTCTAAAGTATTGGCCTCAAAACGAAACAGAACCAGCAAGGCGCCGGTAAGCTGCTGAATTTGACACTGTAGGGCGCGGCTATCCAGCTCATGCTTGGCGAACCCCACCTGTCCCACCAGCCGCAACTCCACCATCGGCTCCATCTCACTTTCCTGAAAACGGGATCCCTTAGCCAAGGCAATGGCTGCTGCGGCAATCTGTTCGGGGGTTTCTCTGCCCTTGGCCTCCAGATAGAGCCGGCGGCGGGGCCGCTGATGGTAATCCTGCACCAACTCCGCTTGGGGTGGGCCATCTCCCCAGCGGACGCGATAGGCCCCCCGTTGGAAGTCCCATTCGGCAGTGCTGTTGGCCTCCAGGGATCCCGGGTTGAAGATCCACCCCCCCTCGGAATAGCTTTTGTGAATGTGTCCCAAGGCCAGGTAGCCCACTCCTGCCTCCCGCAAGGGCAACAGATCCCGGTAGCGCAAAGCGCCTTGGTAACGGGCAATTTGGCCTTCTAGACCGTGGTGGAACATCAACACCACCCGTTCTGGGCCGGGGGGCAACCGTCGAATGGCCGCCGCCAACTGCTCAATCGACCTGGGAGCTGCCGATCCGTACCACTGGGATCCGATCACCCGCACCCCACAGGGCAAATCCAGATACCCTCCCCGCCGGCCCGACCAGGGACGCAGCTCCAGTCCTTCTTCCCCTTCCTCAGGCTCCAGCAATATCAACTCCCCGTGATCGGCTAAGTACCTTAGCCAACTGGTTTTCACGCCATAGGGACGGTTGTCGTGGTTGCCCTCGATGGCCAACACCGGGATCCCGGCCTGTTGCAGCTCCCGCAAGACGATCTGGGCTTGGTTGAGAACGCCGGGCTGAATCTGCCGATGCTCGAACAGATCCCCGGCGATGAGCACAAAGTCCACCGGATCCTGAATGGCATAGCGCCGGACAACATCCCGAAATGCCAAAAAGAAATCCTTGCTCCGCTCCGGGCTGTCGTAGCGGTCATAGCCCAGATGCACATCGGCCAGGTGTAAAAATGTGCAGGTTGAGCAGGCCATCCCCAGAGCACCTCGGCAAATTGTCCACAGTTTAGCAAACCCATCTTGTTCCCTACCCAAGATATAGGGATCCCTTCCTCTCAATCATCGGGTTCGCCCCGGCTATCTCCACTAGGGGTAGGTGCCGGCTGAGGATCTGAAATGGGCAGCTGCCCTGCCATCCAGAACGGCGAGAGTTCCCTAAGTGGAATTGATCAAATCCGCAATATTGTGCTTCATCTTGTTGCAAATGTTATCGAGGGGCAGATCATTGGGATCCCGGCCGAAGGGGTTTTCAATTTCGATGCCGATCTCTTCAACGCCAAACAACATAAAGCTCAGCCATCCCACAATGGGGCCGGTCATCCAACCCAAACCTTCCACCATCTGAAACGGCAAAGATAAACAGTAGAGCAATAACAACTGCTTCAAGTGCAGGGCATAAGCCATGGGCATTGGGGTCATGAGAATGCGCTCGCAAGCCCCCAGCGCATCCACCATGCTGTTGAGCCGCTCCACCATGATCGTGAGCTGGTAGACCTCAACGCGGCCCTTTTGGTATTGTCGCTGTAAGTAATCTCCGATCCAAAAGGCAATTTGCAAGGGGGGGTGTTTGAGGCTTTGGAGACGTTGCAACTGCTCCGGGCTGAGGAGGGGCTGAATCTCATCCAGCAAAGGTTCCTGGCGCAGGTGCTGTTTCATGGCCATGGCAAAGGCGGGCAACAGATATAGAGTTTGGATCTTCTCTTCCCGGTCGCCGGGTTGCTTTTCTTCAATGGCTACCCAAATCAGGCGGGCCAAATTGCGCACGTCATTCACCACGGCTCCCCAAGCTTTCCGCCCCTCCCAAAACCGTTCGTAGGCGGTGTTTGTCCGAAACACCAGCATCAAACCCAAAACGATGTTGGGCACAAATGCCACCAAGGACGACAGCGCCAGGGGCAGCCCCAACTTATACAGAACCGAAACCAGCACCCCGGCCAAGCCGCAGATAAAGGCGCGGGGAAGCACTGCCGGCACAACTGATCCTTGCAACTGCAGGGCCAGTCGAAACCAACGCAGCCCCTCTCCTGCAAGATACTTGCGAAGAACCATAGTGCAGCGTCGGCAAGCTTGCCCTCTGATCCTACAGCCACTCCTACAGCCACGGCCTGCCGCCCTAGAGGGGATCCCTTGCCCGACCATCCTGAAAAGCGACGAGGGTAGCCTGTTAGAGATTTTTCAGTTCGAGATTCTGTAAATGTCAAGCAATGCCCAGGCAAACTTCACGAACAACTTCCAGAACCCCAAGTTACTGTGGTAGACTCTCCGCCAGGCAACGAATTCAACGCTGTTCTGCGACGCCCCAACATGGCTGGAGTCCTCAAGCTCGACATTCAGGAATCGGCTGAAGAGCTCAAATCCCTACTAAGCAAGCAGTCTACACCGACCGGGAAGGAGCGGGTTCAAGCTCTCTACCTGCTCAAGATTGGGAAAGTCAAGACGATGACAGGCTTGGCTGAAATTCTGGGGCGGGACATCTCAACGATTTTTCGATGGTTTCAACGCTACAAGGCCAAGGGGCTAGAGGGCATGTTGACGGTGCCCCGCAACCAAGGGCGCAAACCCCTCATCCCCAAGCCGGTTTTGGAAATCCTCAAGCAGGAGCTGCATCAGCCTGGCCGATTCCGTACCTACAGCGACATTCGCGAATGGCTGCGGGAAACCCACGGTGTGGATGCTTCCTACAAAGTTGTGCATGAAACTGTTCGCTACCGTCTCAAGGTGCGCTTGCGGGGATCCCATGCTAAGCGGCGCAAAAGCGGGAGACAAGCCCCCCAGTTATCCCCCAATCTCTCCTGATCATGGCTGGGCGGCAGGGATCCAGAAACTGCTCTGCAGCAGAGGCGGGCCTGTGGGGGATTCGCTTCCTCCTGCCGGTTCAAGGGTGACGAGAAGGCGGGTCGGCTGCTCAGAATGGAGGGGTTGACTGAGCCATTGCAGGGATCCTTCCCCGTTGACGGCAAAAGTGCCGGCGTTTTCCAGCAGTCGTCCCCCTCCCTGGACATCCGACTCCAGCCACAGTTGATAGGTGCTCCCTGGGGGGGCGGGAGCCATCTCCGAGGCCAAGAGCAGCACCTGCTTGGCATGGGGCGACCAGAGGGCTTGCACCAACAGGGGAGTGCTGAAGCTGGGATCCCGCAGCAGGGTTCGCTGCACCTGCGGTTGTCGTTGCCACTCTTGGTAGAGCCGTTGAACTGCCACCGACTCTCCCTCGATGGGGGATCCCCACTGCCAGCGCAGCCGCCAGTAGGCCGCTGTTATGGCCAGCGCGTAGATCCCCAATACCGCCAGGCTGCCCCAGAGAAGACGTTGCGGCCACAGGGGAGCCGAAGTTTGAATGGAGAGGGGGGCAGGTAGCCAAGCCCAACGCCGCAGCCGTTCCCTGGCTTGAAAGGCTGTCAACTCGTAGAGCCACAGGGCCACCGAGCGATCCCGCTGCAGGTCAAAGGCATCGGCGTGTTTCCAGCAAAACTCGAACACCTGCCGCACCACCTCTTCCGCCTGGTGAGGTTGCTTGAGAATGGCCAAGGCAATATCCAGCAGGCGCTTCCGATAGCGATCCTTGAGCAAGAAGTGGCTGCGGCGATCCCGCAGTTGGATCTGGCGCATCAACTCGAAATCGGTCAGCTCAGCCATACCACCTCTGGGGCATCCGATGGGCCCATCCAGGCTGATCCTGGCTCAGCCGGTAGCGCCGGGCCGGGAAACTTTCCAGAACTATACACTAGCCCTGGAGCCGGCTCCCTTGCGAGCTGACTTCACCTCTCATCCAAAGCTGGCTTGGATCCCCCCTCTCAACAGTTCCGGCAGCAGGCCCCTTGCAGGAGTTGGGATCCCACCCCCCTCCGCGACCCTCAGGCGGCATCCTTCTCCACCACCTTCTCCACCTTTTCCGTGCCGGCAGGCTCGTCATCGCTGCTGGGGTTGTTCATCTCTTGTTTGAAACTCCGCAACGCTTTGCCAAAGGCGCTGCCTAACTCCGGTAGCTTCTTGGGGCCAAACACGACCACCGCGATCACCCCAATCACGGCCAGCTCTGGCAGGCCCATGCCGAAGATGCTCACGGCCAGGATAGGTTCGCTCGGCAGCAGAATAGTCATAAGTCCCCAAAACCTGAAAAGTAGAACAGACGGATCAACCCAGCTTGCAAGGGATCCATCCGTCCCACTCTAACAAGTTCTTCTCCCATGCAGAAAGGGTGTGGAAAGGGATCCCCTTCTCCCATCCTGCCCCCGGCCCACTCAAGACATAGGATGGTGCTATCTTTTGCCCGATGTTTTTGTTCAGAACAAGCCATGCCTGTCCCCTACGATATTGTGGTCATCGGCGCTGGTGCGGCGGGTCTGGTGGTGGCCAGCGCTGCGGCCCAACTGAAGGCCAAGGTGCTGCTGGTGGAAGGCAGCGACCGCTTGGGCGGCGATTGCCTCTGGTATGGCTGTGTGCCCAGCAAAGCCCTTCTTCACGTGGCCCATACCGTCCATCGGATGCGCCAGGCCATGGCTGCCGGTTGGGTGACTCTCCCCGGCCCAGCAGGGATCTCGGTGGATTACCTCAAGGTGTACGAACACATTCGCTCTGCCCAGAGCTACATCGCCAACCACGCCGATTCGCCAGATCGCTTCCGCCAACTGGGGGTGGAACTGGTGTTTGCCAAGGGCCACTTTGTGGATGGGCGCACCTTTGAGGTGGCAGGAAGGCAGGTACAGGCGCGGGCTTTTGTCATCGCCACCGGATCCCGTCCTTGGGTTCCCCCCTTGCCAGGCTTGGCCGAGGCGGGCTATCTGACCAACGAATCGATCTTTGACTTGACCCGCTTGCCCAAATCGGTGGCGGTGATAGGGGCGGGGCCGGTAGGCTGCGAGTTGAGCCAAGCTCTGGCCCGTCTGGGATCCGAGGTGACCCTCATTGCCAGCCGCGAGCGCATCTTGCCCAAGGAGGATCCCGAAGCCGCCCAGGTGGTGCAGCAACAGTTGGCCCAAGATGGGATCCGCATCCTCACCCGGGTACGCGCCACAGCAGTTGGCCAAGAGCAAGGGGCAAAGCTGCTTTCCCTAAAGGCCAATTCCGGGGCAGGCACCGCCGCTGCAGGTGATCAAGTGATCCGTGCAGAAGCGATTTTGGTGGCCGCCGGTCGGATCCCGAACGTGGAAGGGCTGGGTCTAGAAGCCGCCGGCGTGCAGTACACCCCCCAAGGGATCCAGGTGAATGCCAAGCTGCAAACCCGCAATCCCCGCATCTACGCCTGTGGGGATGTCATCGGCGGGCCGCAATTTACCCATGTGGCGGCCTACGAAGGGGCAGTGGCCCTGGTCAATGCCCTGTTTTTCCCCCTCAGCCAAGCGCGTTATCGTGTCATTCCCTGGGCCATCTTCACCGAGCCGGAGCTGGCCCGTGTGGGCCTCACCGAAAGCGAAGCCCGGCAGCAATACGGCAAGGATGTGGTGGTGCTCAAACAGGAGTTTGCCGATGTGGATCGGGCCCAGGCAGAAGCCGCCCCCCTGGGCTTTGCCAAATTGATCTGTCGACGCAACGGCCAGATTTTGGGGGCGCACCTGGTGGGATCCCAGGCGGGAGAGCTGATTCATGAAGTGGTTTTGGCCATGAGCCGGCGGCTGCCCGTCTCTGCCCTGACCGGGATCCACATCTACCCCACCCGCTCGGAGGTGAACGCCAAGGCGGCCCTGCAGCACCGCAGGCAACAATTGGCCACCAACCCCCGCCTGCAGAACTTCTTGCAGGGATTCTTTGCCTGGAGGCGGGCCTGGAGCTGACAGCGCAAACTGGGGGTCAGCCACCGCTAGACTAGAATGGTCATTTACTGAGGGTTCCCGATGGGCTTTCTCCTGTCTGCCGAACAAGTGGGTCAGTTTGTTTCCAACCAATGGCAGGATCCCTATGCCGTTTTGGGCCCCCAGCAGATAGAAGAGGCCGGGAAATCCTTTGGGTTGGTGCGCGCCCTTGTGCCCAATGCTCGGCAGGTTTGGCTGGTGGAACGCGCCACTGGACAGGCTTACCCGATGCAGCCGCTGCACCCGGAAACGCTATTCGAGCTGCGCTTTGAGCCGGGAACCCCTCTGCCGGACTATTTTTTGCGGGCCCAACGGGTCTGGGATCCCCAAGGGGAACACTTGGAAGAATGGGAGGATCCCTACCGCTTTCCCTTGGAGAAGGTCAACCACATTGGCGAGCTGGATCGCTACTTGTTCAACGAGGGGAATCACCACCGCATTTACGACAAGCTGGGCGCTCATCCCATCACGGTGGATGGGGTGAAGGGGGTGCATTTCGCCGTCTGGGCTCCCAACGCCCGCAACGTCAGCGTTATCGGCGATTTTAACCACTGGGACGGGCGTCAACACCAGATGAAGCGGCTGGGCGAAAGCGGCATCTGGGCGGTGTTCATCCCCGGCATAGGGCCAGGCGCCATCTACAAGTACGAGGTGAAAACTTCCTGGGGGGATATCTACGAAAAATCGGATCCCTATGGCTTTCAACAGGAGGTGCGCCCCAAAACCGGCTCCATCGTAGCCGACCTCAACACCTACACCTGGCACGACCAAGCCTGGCTGGAAAAACGCGCCGCCACCGATCCCCTGCGCTCGCCGATTTCGGTTTATGAGGTGCATCTGGGATCCTGGATGCACGCCTCGGCTGAAGATCCACCTGCCGAAGGGCAAAGTGTGCTGGTGGACCAAAAGCCCAATACTCGCTTCCTCACCTACCGCGAGCTGGCGGACAAATTGATCCCCTATGTGAAGGAGCTGGGCTTCACCCACATCGAGCTGTTGCCGGTGGCAGAACACCCCTTTGATGGCTCTTGGGGCTATCAGGTGATCGGCTACTATGCCGTAACATCCCGCTATGGATCCCCGCAAGACTTTATGTATTTTGTCGATCGGGCTCACCAAGCCGGGATCGGCGTGATTGTCGATTGGGTGCCCGGACATTTCCCCAAAGATGGGCATGGGCTGGCTTTTTTCGACGGTACTCACCTGTACGAGTACGCCGACCCTCGCAAAGGTGAGCACAAAGGCTGGGGCACTTTGGTCTTTAATTATGGCCGCAACGAGGTGCGCAATTATCTGGTGGCCAATGCCCTTTTTTGGTTCGAGAAATACCACATCGACGGGATCCGGGTGGATGCGGTGGCCTCGATGCTTTATCTGGATTATGACCGCAAAGACTGGATCCCCAATCCCTACGGCGGGCGGGAACACCTCGAAGCCATCGACTTTTTCCGGCAGCTCAATACCCTCATTTTCAAATACAACCCCGGTGCGCTTTCCATTGCCGAAGAATCTACTGCTTGGCCGATGGTAACTTGGCCAACCCATGTGGGTGGGCTGGGCTTCAACTTGAAGTGGAACATGGGTTGGATGCACGACATGTTGGATTATTTCCACATGGATCCCTGGTTCCGCCAGTTCCATCCCCATTTGGTCACCTTCAGCCTCATGTATGCCTTCAGCGAAAATTACATGCTGGCCTTTTCTCACGATGAGGTGGTGCATGGCAAGAGCCACATGTTGGGCAAAATGCCGGGGGATCATTGGCATAAGTTCGCCAGCCTGCGGGCTTTATACGGCTACATGTTCACCCACCCTGGCAAGAAAACCTTGTTCATGAGCATGGAGTTTGGCCAGTGGAATGAGTGGAACGTTTGGGCAGATCTGGACTGGGAGCTGCTGCAGTATGAACCCCACGCCAAGTTGCGCCACTATGTGGCCAGCCTGAATCACCTGTTGCGCTCCGAACCTGCCCTGTATACCCAAGACACCAAGCCAGAAGGGTTCCGCTGGATTGACTGCAGCGACCATCGCGGCATTGTTTCCTTCATCCGCTATGGGGAGGATCCCAGTGAGTGGGTGGTGGTGGTTTGTAACTTCACGCCGGTGGTCTGGCCCAATTACCGCATTGGGGTACCGGAACGAGGTTTTTATCGAGAGCTGCTCAACAGCGATGCTGTGGAGTTTTGGGGCAGCGGGGTAGGCAATTTGGGGGGCAAGTGGACAGACGACTGGGCCTACCACAACTTGCCCTACTCCCTCGAGCTCTGCCTGCCGCAACTTTCTACCTTGGTGCTGAAATGGCAGCCGCCGCAGCCGGTCGAGTCCCAGAATTGACACCCTGCTGGCTTCCTTCCGCCGCACTGGGAGGACGGGTCTGGAGACTTCGTTTTTTGGCTATTTGTAGTCCTTTCAAGCTGGATTGAGACAATCCCCAAGCGCTCCATACCGCTTCCGAGATCACCCCCAGTCCTCTTCCCAGAGGGAGAGGGGAGTTGGGAAGCAATGGGATGGAAATGTTTCATTTCGTTTCATTCTTATTTAAAATGACTGTGGGCGTGGGTGCAGTGTTCTAGTTTGAATCGAAATGACCATAAGGCAGACATAACTGAGTGCTACGGGCAGGTTTTTTCTGAGAGGATTTCAGCAATGGCCGCAGCCACCCG
>NZ_JANSIB010000034.1:0-17845 GCF_047461895.1 Synechococcus sp. R55.8
GTCTCAATCTAGTTTAAAAATGACTATAACGATCAGCTGAGGTTATCCAGTTGCTCCAGCAAATCGGGATCCGCCAACTTTTGTAGGGCAAGCCGCGCGTCATCCCGCACCCCCCAATCGGGATCGCGACTGGCGCTGGTCAGCAATTGCCTTGTTAGCATCGTGTAAACAATGGGATCCTCGAGAGCCAGTTTCACCTGTTGCCCCAGGATCCCTAAGCTCCAGGCACAGTTGCCGCGTACCGCTGCGATTGGATCTTGAGCCAAGCCCCGGCAGAGAGCTGCGACCACCTCATCCAATGCCGGGCCGGGCAACGCCTGCGCCTGGGCCAGTTGTCCGAGGGCACTGGCAGCCCACAATCGCACTGCCGCGATATCCCCGGCCAACACTTCCAGCAACACCGGGTACGCCCGCGGATCCTTGGCATTGCCCAACGCCCACACCAAACCTTTGCGCACATAGCCGTTCCAATCCCAGCGCAAGCCCTCGATCAGCACCTCCACCTCAGCGGGATCCGGATTCCGACCTAGGGCATAGGCTGCTCCCACCCGCACCAACGGGCAGGGATCCCGGACTAGGGCCAGCAGGGGTTTAACGGCGCGGGGTTCTTCGATCTCACAGAAGGCGCGGGCCGCCTGCATCCGCAAATAGGGATCCGGATCCTGCAACTGCTGCAGCATCAGCTCCACATCCACCTCCGGCGGTGAGTGAGGTGGCAGCTCGTCTAGGGGCTCAAGGGGGGAAAAAGCGTCTTCTTGCATGAAAGGGTGCCCAGGTGTTGGCAGAGGGGACGGGGGCAAAACTTGCCCTTCCCCAAGGCAAAAGCCAGAGCCACAACAACCAAACCAGCAGCAGAGTTGCTGCCCATCATAAACTGCCGGGATCCTCTGCCTGATCTGCTCTTTCCGAGTGGGATCCCGGCACCCTAAGCAAGTCCGCTCCTTCCAACACCCGCGCCGAGCGGATCACATCTCCCACCTGGATGCGCTCCACCCACTCCATCCCCTCGGTGACGTAGCCGAACACGGCATAGCGCCCGTCCAAAATCGGCAGAGCAGAGAGGGTGATGTAAAACTGGGAAGAGGCTGAGTCAAGTGGGCTAGAACGGGCCATGGCCACCGCCCCCAAACGATGGGGCAAGAGCAACTTACTCAGAGCAGCGGGATCCTGGATCAAGGTGTTGTAGCGGGGGTAGGGTTCCCCACGCAGCTGAATTTCCAGGGGGATGGTGCGCAGGCGGTTGCTCCCCGGCTCTGTTGCACCCCCTGTACCGTCACCACGGGGATCCCCACCCTGCACCACAAAAGGCTGCGGATCCTTTTCCACCCGATGGAAGGTGAGGCCATTGTAAAAGCCCCGCTGAACCAAATCCACGAACTGGCCGCCGGTCAGGGGTGCCGCTTCCCCGTGGATCTCCAGGATCACCTTGCCTACCCCCTCAGCAGTTTGCACCTCCAGCTCCACCACTGCCTTCCCTTGCAGTTGCGGGCGGCTAGCATAGGCCGCCGGGATCCCCGATGTGGATTCTGACAAGGGGGGTGTGCTGCGACAAGCGGACAGGCCAAGACAGAGGTACGCCAAAACCAAGCCCGCTCTCACTCTGCAGCGGTTTATTCGCCCCGGCTTGGCGAATTTCATCTGCCCCTCCTCCTTCAATCCAATCTCCCACCCTCCAGGCGCTGCTCAACCCAGCAGGGATCCCTATTCAGGTGATTCAGATCCGCTGCGACAGTCCCAACTGCAAGGTGACGCTTTGAGCGCCATTGCTCACCCTCACACCGTAGGGGCTGATGGAGGTAACCCGCCACTCTGCTTTCACCGCATGGCCAACAGCCACCTGACGTACTACGTTGTCGATCAAAATCAGAGCCTTGGGGGCACCTGGATCGTGGATCAATCCCACCAGCTTCATCTGCGGCAGAGGCTGGGGTGGGATCCGCGCTGGCACCGGAGGCGCAGGTACCCTGGGGGGAGAGGGAAGACCAGCCCCTCTTGAAGCAAGAGGAGCGGCAACAGTCGGCGGTTTTGCCGGTTCGACCAAGACAGCCTTTGCAGAATCCTCAGGTGGAGCTTTGGGGTTTTCATCCACATCAGCAGCAGTGGGAAGCAAGGGCTCCTGGTGAGCATCGGAATGGGAAGAATTGGGTGCCTCAGCCAAGGGATCCCGAGTGGCCTGCGAAAAAACCACCGCCCGCGGGCGCAGGGTCATCCAGAAAGCCAGCCCTGCCACCAAGGTAGCGGCCAAAGCCATACCCAGCAGTAATCCTCCGGCAGCAGAGAAGCGCCGGGAAGGCAGTGGGGGCCGTGTGCCGAGGTAAGGATATTCGCCGGCTTCTGACAGCCCCTCTTCCAAGCTGTTCTCCAAATCCTCGAACAGCTCATCCAACAGAGAATCTGCCTGCTTGACTTGGCCAGACCATGCCCAAGGGGAACGACGGCCTCTGCCCGCTGAAGCATCTAACCCGGACATACAACCTCCCTAGCCTGAGCGGCGGGGATCCCGAGGAGTTGAGACACTCAGCCAACAGTTGCCGTCTATCGCCCAAAGGCTCTCAAAGGAGCCGCATTTCCGGGTACTCGGTCAACAGCGCCTCTGCCGACAGGGTGTCTCCCTCCAACTGCGGCGTCCACAGCACTTCGATGGCCACAATCCGATCTGCCGGAATCGAAGCCAGCTGCAACAGGCACTGCCGCAGATCCGCCATGGAGTTAACTACAGGTAGTGTACCCAAGTTACCACGATACGCAACCAGTAGAGTTACCAGCAGGTACTCGCCAACATCTGGGATCCCAGCAGCAGATCGCTGCAGCGCCGCTTGGGAGACTTGTTGGATCTGGTTGTTGCGGTTGCTGAGGCTTTCGACGCTGAACTTGCTGCGCTCTTGCAAGGAGGCTTGGTAGAACAGGGATTCGGCGCGAGACAAGGGCAGCCTGTCGGCTTGGGCATGGCCATAGGCCCAGTAGTCGCTGTAGCGCATCAAGCCAAGGGTGACCTCTTGCAACAGTTGGCTCAGCCCTTCTGGCGACTGAGTATCCGCCTCCAGAGCCAGGGCGTTCATGTCTTTTTGCAGTTGCCGGGCGCTGGCCAGCAGTCCCACTTTTACCTGCGCAACAGTTACCTGGGGATCGCGAACCCCAATGCTATCGTCCCCTTCTTCGGATCTGATCCCCGAGCGCAGCGTCTGCACCAAAAAGCTACCTGCCCCAACCAAGAGCAGCAGCGTCAGCAGGCCGCCACCCCCCCCTCCCCAGAAAAAGGGCACCAGCAGCGGAAAACCAAAGCCGCCTCCATAGCTGGGGTAGACAGGAGCTGAGTAGTGCGGGCCAATCGAGCGGGGGGCAGAGAACGTCGGAGACCGGAAAGATCCGCCGCCAATGCGACCGCCACTGCGTGCCCAAACAGCGCCTATGGGAGCCAGGGCCAAGGTCAAGGCCAGGGCAATGGCCAGCAGAGGCCGGCAGACGCGACCGATTCGTTTCAGCATGATCACAATGTTTTCGTCCATCACGGGGCTAGTCTTTCTTAATTCTACGCTTTCTCGTTGGCGGGAATAGGGGCGGAAACCGATCCCCCACCCGGCCATCTCACTTGTTCAATTCTTCTGTGTTGATTCTTTGTGTACTGAGCCGGCCAATGACCGTCAACCAATCGAGGCAGAGCCATGCTACGGTCTGGAAGGTTGCCAGGAGGAGGGCAAACAACAGCAATGCAAACTCAGGCTAACGTCCAAGCCGAGGAAAGAGAGCGGGCATCTTCTCCACCCCGTGCCCAGATTCGGCTGTTGGTGGTGGATATCGATGGCACGATTGCCGGGCCTTCCAACCAGGTTTCAGAGCCGGTTCGGGAGGCCATTCAGAAGGCCAAAGCAGCAGGGGTGCGAGTAGCCATCGCTACGGGTCGCATGCATCGTTCTGCCGAGCGGTTCCACTACGCGATTGGGGCCGATATGCCCCTATGCAGCTACCAGGGGGCTTTAATTCGGGATCCCGACAGCCAAAAGACCCTAAAGCACTGGAGCCTTGACTGGCCGCTGGCCGAGGAGTTGCTGCAAGTGTTGCAGGATCAGCCGGTGGGGGTTCACCTCTACATCGATGACCAGCTCTACTTACGGGAGCTGAGCCCTCTCAGTCAGGCCTATGCTGAGCGCTCTCAGGTGCCGTTCCAGATGTTCTCTTCCGCCCAATACGGACGAAGCCCCACCAAGATCCTGGCTGTTTCTGAGGATACCGAGTTCCTGCAGGAATTGCAGGGATCCCTGCGGCGGCGGTATTCCCCTGACCAGCTCTACCTCACCCGTTCAGAGCCGATTTTTCTCGAGGCTACCCATCCGGCGGTGAACAAGGGCAATGCCGTTCGTTTTTTGGCGGAGGAAATGCTGGGGTTGTCGGCGGAGCAGGTGATGGCCATTGGCGATGGCGACAACGACATTGAGATGCTGCGGTATGCGGGGATCGGGGTGGCGATGGGAAATGCCTCGCCTGCTCTGTTGCCCCATGCCGACTGGATCGCCCCTTCTGTAACAGAAGACGGGGTGGCGGCGGCCATCGAGACCTTCATCCTCAGCTAGGCAGGGATCCCATGCTGGGTCTGGCTTCTTCTCCCTTTCCTGAGGTCACCCTGCGTCCGGCGCAGCAACAGGCGTTGGCCTACCAATCGGGGCCGCTGGGGATCGCCGCCGTTCCGGGGAGCGGCAAGACCTTTATTCTGGAGCTGTTGATCGCCGATTTAATTCTCAATCGGGGGATCCCACCGGAGCGCATCGGGGTGTTCACCTACATGCGTTCGGCGCGGGGCAACTTGATCAGCCGCATCAATCAACGTTTGCAACGGGCGGGGTATCCGGATCGCTTTACCCAGGCCTTTACCCTGCATTCTTTGTCGTTGCGGGTGTTGCGGGAGGCCCCCAGCCGTTGGGAGGAGCTGTCTATTTTGGAGGGATACGAACAGGAGCGGTTGCTCAGCCGCCTGTGCCGCGCTTGGCTCGTCCGCCATACTCAGCTCTGGGAGCCGCTGATCCCCGGCGACAACAACCCGCAAAAGATCGCCCAAAACCGAGCCCAGTTCCGGCGCAGTTTCCAGCAGATGGTGCAGGTGGTCATCAGCAGGGCCAAGAATCTGCGCCTGGGGCCAGAAGTGATCCCCAGCGAGGGCTATCTGGGCTGGGCTGCTCCCATCTACGCCGGTTATCAAGCGGAATTGCGTCGCCTGGGCAAGTTAGACTACGACGACCTGGGCTGGCAAGCAGTGGATTTGATCGAGGGCAGTCCAGAGCTGCGGGAGCAGGTGCAGAACTGGTACGACTACCTGTTCGAGGATGAGGCCCAAGACAGTTCCCCCCTGCAGGAAGAGCTGCTGCGGCTGCTCAGCCAACGCACCGGCAACCTGGTGCGGGTGGGGGATCCCAACCAGAGCATCATGGGCACCTTTACCAGCGCCGAGCCGCGGCTGTTTCGCGCCTTTTGCCAGGCCAGTCCTCAGGTGGTGCTCTTGGATGAATCCAGCCGCAGCGCCCCCCAGATCATCGCTTTGGCCAACCGCCTGGTGGAGTGGGTGAATCAGCAGCACCCCATCCCGGCTTTGCGCACCGCTCTGGCCCCCCAGCCCATTCAACTGGCCACCTCCGGTGGCCAAAACCCCCCGGCCAGCGAGGGTGGTGTGGACTTTCTGCGGGTTGTCGGATCCCCGGAAGAGGAGCTGCAACAGGTGGCGCGGCAGGCCATTGCAGCCGCCCAAGCTTTTCCCGGCCAAACGGTGGCCATTCTGGTCACCACCAACGAGCTGGGGGGCAAAGCCCTCAGCTATCTCCAGGAAATGGGAGCGGAGCGGGTGATCGATCTGTTGCGGGGCAGTCCCAGTCAGCGGCGGGTGTTGTTGCAGCTCAAGGGAATCATCGACTGGTTTGCCCAGCCCACTGCCCCCACTCGCTTGGCTGCTGCTGTGGATTGCTTGGCGGATTGGGCGGGGATCCCACGTGCTGAGCTGGGACCGATGTTGAGCTGGATCCGCGCCTCTCTGCCGGAGCGGCTGCTATTTCCCAACTTTGGTGAGGCTCCCGCTCTGCCCGATGGCCCGCCTTGGCAGAACTTGGGCAGGCTGCTGCGCACCCTTGCCGGTTGGCTCCGGGCCGGGCGCTCCCCTTGGCCGGAGGTGCTGAATGTGATCGTTCAAAGCCTCTACCGCAAGCCGGAAGAGCTGTTTGTGGGTCGCTATGTAATCGATCAGCTGGAGCAGGTGCTGGGATCCCTGCCCGAAACCGATTGGCAGGAGATCGCCCAAGAATTTCAAGTGATTCTGGATCACCGCCTCAACAACTTGCCTTCGGAGATCTTCGCCTTCGACCCCGAGCCGGGCAGCATCACTGTCACGACTCTGCATCGGGCCAAGGGGCTGGAATGGGATCAGGTCTTCATCCCCCAAGTGTCGGCCTACGAGTTTCCCACCCAGTACGGGGAGCGAACCCTGGGGCTGAAGTTTTTGGATGAAGTGGATATGCAGGCAGAGGCCCTGGCTCAGTTGCGACAGCTCAGCCCCAAAGGCGGCTGGGAGCTGCAGGCCGACTCGGCCACCAAGCAAGCCTTTTTGGACTTGGCAGCGGAGCGGCTGCGGCTGCTGTATGTGGGCATCACCCGCAGCAAACGACGGCTCACCCTCTCGGTATCCAGCCAATCTCGCTTTGGCACAGAGCAGAGTTCATCTTTGGTGTTTCGGGTGTTAAGTCGCAGTTTTAGGGCCGGTTGACCGGGTGAGTCTCTCGTTCTTCATGGATTGGCAACCTGCTAGCATGGCTAAGCCCGATAGCGCTTGCGCGCCGCCTTGCGGCAATGGGGCAGTCTTTCAGAAGCTATGGATATTCTGCAATGCAACCTCGGCGTATTGCCCGCGAACTGGCCCTGCTGGGGGTCAATCAACTGCCAGCCACGGCGGCCAAACTGAGCGAAAAACAACTGGAGGACTTGCTGCTGGCAGCCATCCGCGCCCTGAGTGAAGAGACCCATGAAACCCTCTCCACAGCGGCGGCGGAAATCCAGCGCAGCGACCGTTTGTTGCACGAGAGCGATCCTCTATTGTTGGCCGATTCGGATCCCAAGGAAGAGGGTGGATCCCGCTCCGTCACCCTCCGCCTTCAGCAGGCCCAACGACACCTGCAGCGCCTGGAAATCACTCTGAAGGAGGCGGACGTTCCTGACCCCAATGCCTTACGGGGGGAATTGCTGGAGCTAATCCAGCAGGTGCAAGTGGCCCTCGGCAACGCCGGCCAAGCCTTAGAACACCTGGAACAGCGGCTGCACAGCGTCCGCCACATCTTGGATGAGGTTGTCCAGTTGTCCCAAAGAGCAGTCAACCGGGTGGGCGTTGCCCTGTCCATGCCGGAACTGTTGTACATTGCCCAATCCCAAGAAGTGCGCGCCTACGCTTTGCAACTGTTAACTGCCCTGCGAACCCACAAGGAGGCGATTGATGCTCGTTTGCAAAAGGCTTTGGTGGGTTGGCAATTGCAGCGGGTTGGTCGGATCGAACGAGATATCCTGCGCCTGGCGGTGGTGGAGATGGAAATACTGGCCAGCAGCCCCGTGAAGGTTGCCATCAACGAAGCTGTAGAATTGGCCAAAAAATACGGGGATCCTGAGGCCGCCGCTTTCGTCAACGGAGTGCTGCGACGGGTAGTGGACAGCCAGATGGAGACCCACCGGGGTCGGGATCCCTCCCTCCCTGGTTCTGGTTCCGGGGGCTGAGCAGATCACTGGGGATCTTCCTTGCCAGGATAAAAGTCGGGATCCATCACCTGCTCAAATGTGTAGGGACACTGGGCAGGCAGATCTGCTTCAGACAATGGTGTTTCTCTCACCACCAACAGGATCCCGTCCTGGTGAGCCTCTTGCAGGGCTGCCGAAAGATCGGGCTTGAGGCTGGGACTGTCTTTGAGCAATCGCTGGATCTGGCGGCGTTGTTCAGTAATCGTTGCCCGCCAACTTTTGCCTCGCAGGTGGGGTTGCAATTGCCACTTCAGCAAATGCCCTACCAGGATCCCCAGCCGGTGCAGCAATTCCCGGCGTTCTTGCCTGCCCAAAGCCTCGATTTCCTCCACCAAGTTGGCGATATCCAGTTGATCCCACTGCCCCGATTTCAGCAGTGCGGCTTGCTTTTGCGTCCAGGCATAGAAGTCGTACTCGTAAAGTTGCATGCTTCCTTACCCTGAGCCCATCGATTTCCCGGACTAGGCCAAATCCGGGAATGCTTGCGGAAAGCGGGTTTTGCCGGTTGGTTGGGGAAAGCGGGCGATGAGACTCGAACTCACGACATCCAGCTTGGGAAGCTAGCGTTCTACCACTGAACTACGCCCGCGTAAATCAATCTCAAGTTTAGCAAGCTGAAACCCTTGCTGAATCTAACCTATCACGTTCCCGACCCCTTGAGTAGGTGGGGAGTCGGGGGGCATATTTTGCCCGCAATTTGACCAGCAGGGAATGACGTCGAGAGACAAAGCTATCGTGCATGCTGGGGCAGGGCGAGAGTGGGTTAATCATCTTTCACGTGGGATCCCTGGTACAACTGAGGCAGTATTCTGTCTGCGGCCTATGTCCAGCATCCTCCTGCTCTCCGGTAGTCCCAGCACTCCTTCTCGCTCAGAAGCCGTTTTACATCACGCTGCCGGGATCCTGTCCGATCTGGGATTGACCACTCAGTTTGTTTCGGTGCGGGATTTGCCCCCAGAGGATCTGGCACTGGCCAAGTTCGATAGCCCTCAACTCAAGGCAATTCAGCAAAAGGTGGCCCAAGCTACCGGGATCGTCATCTCTGCTCCCGTTTACAAAGCCTCCTATCCAGGTGTGTTGAAGGCACTGCTGGATTTGCTGGATCAAGACGCCTTTACCGGTAAAGTGATTCTCCCCATTGCCACCGGGGGAACCCTGGCCCATCTGCTGTCCATCGACTTTGCGATGAAACCTGTGCTGGCGGTGATGGGGGCAACCCACATCCTGAGAGGGGTTTATATCCTGAGTTCTCAAATTCAGTTGGACGCTGCCGGAACACTACAGCTAGAGGCCGACATCGAGGAACGTCTGCGAGCAGGGCTGCAGGCACTTGCGCAGGCGGTGAGATAGAAGAAATCAGCACTTCGGGAGACTGGCCGAATACGGGATTGGTGCCCTGGGCCCGGAACCGGTTGCGGCAATCTATTCCGAAAAGTGCATAGGTGATTGCCCAGTCAGGCCCGAGAAGCCGCGGAAGAGCCGACGGCAAGGGATCCCTTTTGCGGGTATGGCCGGATTAAATTTCTATAAATCCCCCAAAAAACCTGCAAAACCGTAAGTTATGATACAGACATAGGATAAATCGTTCATCTCTGCAGTTGGCTCACCAGTGGCCTGGAGCTGTGCAGAGACGGAAGTAGGGGTCTTCCCGAAGGAACGCGCCTCAACTGAATCGCGCCACTCTTTCCGTGGCGTAGAGCCCAACGACAACAAACTCAACCCTTCGTTGATGGAGGCGATATATGAAACTCTCTTTCCGTGGCAACACCTTTGACTACGTTCCTGCGCATACTCAGCTCAGCGATGAGGAGTTGCAGGCTCAGTATCGCGGTCAAACCTTCTGTGTGCACCACACCAGCAAGAAAGCGATGCCTCACCCTCATCAGCCCCTGACCTACCGGGGCGTAAGCTACTGAGGTGAATACTTTTCACCCTTGTTCTAGGTGAGCTGGGGATCCACTGGAGATCTCCATAGAGATTCGGAAAAGACCGAGCGGCCCCGTTTGGGGTCGTTTTTTGAGGCAAAGCAACACCCCCAGAAGGAGCAGCACCCGTTCCACCTGAGAAGCAAGTAGATGGGTCTGGGCCTGCCGAGTTGAGTTTGAACGAGTTGAGTTTGAAATGGGAGCGATGCCGAGGCAGGGTGCGCTAAGATGCGGTTCCAAGCGATAATGGCCTTAGCAACTTGCCCTACGGGGATCCGCTGCGATGGAAGCGTTTTTCGAGTTTCTCTGGTCGGCTTCGGCCATCTTGCTGGTGATCTTGGTGCTGCTGCACAGCCCTAAGGGGGATGGGTTGGCGGGCATTGGCGGGCAGGCCCAGCTGTTCTCCAGCTCCAAGAGTGCTGAGCAAAACCTCAACCGCATCACCTGGACGGTAGCGACCCTTTTCCTCTCCATCAGCGTGGTGTTGGGGGCGGGCTGGCTCTCGGCAGCCACAGGGCCATAGGGATCCCTTTCCGTGTTGGCCATTTACCTGCATGGATTCGGCTCTGGGCCGCAGTCGGCCAAGGCAACTTTCTTTCGGCAGCGGCTGCAGCAGGTGGGGATCCCTGTTCAGGTGCCTGATCTGAACCAGGACAATTTTGCCCAGCTCACCTTGACCCGCCAGATCCAGCAGGTTTCCAGCCAGCTTGCCGAGATGAACTACCCCCCTGTCACCCTCATCGGCTCTAGCTTGGGGGGCCTGGTGGCTGCTTGGGTTGCCGAACGACAACCTTGCGTGCAGCGCTTGGTGCTCTTGGCGCCGGCTTTTGGCTTTTTAGGCCATTGGCTGCCGCGGCTGGGGGCAGAGGCGGTGGAGACTTGGCAGCGAACCGGACAACTCATGGTGTTTCACTACGGAGAAGGCCGCCCTCTCCCTTTGGAGTACGGCTTTGTTGCCGATGCCCAACGCTACCCGGATGGGGCGTTGCGACGGCCTGTGCCCACCCTAATTGTGCACGGGATCCAAGATGAAACCATCCCCATTCAAGCCAGCCGAGACTACGTGGCCCGTCGCCCCTGGGCCCAACTGGTGGCGGTGGAGAGTGACCACGCCCTGACGGATGTGTTGGATCCCATCTGGCAGATCACCAGCCGCTTCTGCGGGTGGGGGATGGAGACGGGGCAGTAGGGTTGTTAAGGGGATCCCTGTCCCGTGCTTGCCCATTCGCGAAAGCGTCGCGTAGCGATAATGTCTATGCAATCCAAAGTGCTGTGCCTACAACAGGGGAAGGCTGACGTGACTGCCGGCTTGCTCTTCGATATGGACGGGGTGATTGTGGATTCGGAACCAATCCATGCCCGCGCCGGGGCCATTGCCCTGCAACGCTGCCACCTATCCCTGGATTTGGCCCCCATCTCCCTGCAGTTCAAGGGGCGCACCGACCGCGACATGTTCGAGTACCTTGTCCAACACCAGACGGACACCCCACCTGCAGAACGGCCCCTGCTGGTGCAGCGCTTGATCGAGGAAAAGGCCAAGGCTTTTGGCGAGCTGCTGGCAGAGGTACCCCTGGTGCCGGGGGTGCTGGAGTTTTTGGCGGCCAGCCGCCAGCGCTTTTCTGCCCTGGCCGTCACCACTTCGGCCATCCGCCGGGATCAAGCGCAGATTTTCCAGCGCTTCGACCTGCACCGCTGGTTTGACGCGGTGATTACCGCCGAAGACATTCAGCGGGCCAAGCCCGACCCAGAGCCTTACCTGAAAACGGCTGCCGCTGTGGGGTTGGATCCGGCGTTGTGTTGGGTGATTGAAGATTCTACCCATGGGATCCGCGCCGCTAAGGGGGCTGGCTGTTTTGCGGTGGGCCTCACCACGGCTTTCACCGCCGAGGAACTGCGCCACGCCGGGGCAGATGTGGTGGTGGACAGCTTTGCGGAGTTGGCCGCACTCCTGTTCGCGAGAGCGTCGCGTAGCGATAACCTGCCTGTGTAGGGAGCCCAGCCCATTCGCGAGAGCGTCGCGTAGCGATATGCCAGCACCCACTTTTTTGCGGCAGGCCCTGGATCGCTATCCGTTTGCTTCGCGGCGACGGGTGGTGATGGGCAGACAGGGATCCGTGGCCACCAGCCAACCTTTGGCGGCAATGGCGGGCATGGAGATGTTCTGGGCGGGCGGCAATGCTGTGGATGCAGCCGTGGCAATGGCGGTGGCTTTGACGGTGGTGGAGCCAACCTCCAATGGCATTGGCGGCGATGCCTTTGCTCTGGTGTGGGAGGGGGGAGAGAAGGGTCGGCTGTATGGGTTGAATGCTTCCGGTCGCAGCCCAGCCGCCCTGACGCCGGAGCGGTACCGGGACCATGGGCGGATCCCCCCCTACGATTGGTTAGCGGTGACGGTGCCGGGGGCAGTTTCCGCTTGGCAGACCTTGCACCGGCGCTGGGGAAAGCTGCCGTTCGAGCGTCTGTTTGTGCCTGCCCTTCGTCTGGCGCAAGAGGGATTTCCGGTCTCTCCCCGGGTGGCCCAACTGTGGCAGGCGGCGGAGTCCATCTATTTGCCCCTGCCAGATCCGCGCCACGACGCCTTCAAGGCCGTTTTCTTTCCCCAAGGGCGTGCCCCACGGGCTGGAGAGCGCTGGAGCAGCCCCCTGCATGCCCAAACCCTAGAAGAGATTGCCCGTAGCGGTGGGGAGAGTTTTTACCGGGGGGAGCTGGCGGAGAAGTTGCTGGCTTTCTCGGAGGCCACGGGCGGCTTCCTGTCCCCCGCTGACTTGGCCCAGCACCGGGCCGATTGGGTGGAACCCATCCATACAGATTACCGCGGCTACACCGTCTGGGAGATCCCCCCCAACGGGCAGGGCATTGCCGCTTTGATGGCGCTCAACCTTTTGGAGGGTTTTGAGCTGGGTCGGATCTCCTACGATGCCGGCGAGCGCTATCACCTGCAGATTGAGGCAATGAAGCTGGCCTTTGCCGATGTGAGCCGACAGGTGGCGGATCCGGAGTATGTGCGGGTCAGTCCTGCCCAGATGCTGGATAAGGCTTATGCGCAGCGGCGGCGGCAGTTGATCGGGAGGGAGGCGATCCCCCTGGCCCAGCCAGGGCTGCCGGAGGGGGGAACGGTTTATCTGGCTGCAGCTGATGGTGAGTTGATGGTGTCTTTGATTCAGTCGAATTTCGATGGCTTCGGCAGTGGTCTGCTGGTTCCGGGCACGGGCATTGCTCTCCACAACCGCGGCACGGGTTTCACCCTGGAGCCCGGCCATCCCAACCAGGTGGGCCCCCGCAAGCGCCCCTACCACACGATCATCCCCGCTTTTCTATCCAGAGAAGGGATCCCTCTCGGCCCTTTTGGTGTGATGGGAGGGACGATGCAGCCCCAAGGTCATGTGCAGGTGGTGGTGAACTTGGTGGATTACGGCCTGAACCCCCAGGCGGCTCTGGATGCGCCCCGCTGGCGAGTGCTGTGGGATCAGGGGATCCCGCAGGTGGCGCTGGAGAGCACGGTGCCGCCCCAGGTGGTGCGCGAACTCTCCGCCCGCGGCCATGCGGTGCAGGTGGTGGAGGCAGAAGAGGATTACGGTCTTTTTGGCCGGGGACAGATCCTCTTGCGGGATGGGGATCACTTCATTGCGGCTTCCGAACCCCGTGCCGATGGCCTAGCCCTGGCGTGGTAGAGTGCCTAGCTCATCACCATGCCACCATCGATGGCAAAAACCTGTCCCGTGATGTAGGCCGCCGCCGGATCTGCCGCCAAAAAACGCACCAGCCCCGCCACTTCTGCCGGGGATCCCAGTCGCCCCAGGGGGATCTGCGCCAAAATCGGGCCGGGATCCAGTTTTTCGGTCATTTGGGTGGTGATGAACCCCGGTGCCACGGCGTTGACGGTGATGTTGCGGCTGGCCAGCTCGCGAGCTGCTGTCTTGGTGAGGCCCACCACCCCTGCTTTGGCGGCGCTGTAGTTGGCCTGGCCGGCATTGCCCACCAAGCCCACCACCGAGGTGATGTTGATGATGCGCCCCTGGCGCTGCTTCACCATGATCTTGGCGGCTGCCTTCAGGCAGAGAAAGACCCCCGTCAGGTTGAGATCCAGCACCGCCTGCCAATCTTCTGGCTTCATGCGCAGCAGCAGGGTGTCGCGGGCCATGCCGGCATTGTTCACCAGCACATCCACCCGACCCCACCGCTCCATCACCTGGGCAAACAGGCTCTCCACCGCCTCTGGGCAAGACACATCGGCGGCCACAGGGATCCCTTCTCCCCCCAGGGCCGCGATCTCCTCCACCAGGGACTCGGCTTCGGCAGCGGAGCGGGCGTAGTTGATCGCCACTTTTGCTCCAATGGCCCCCAGGTGCAGGGCAATCGCCCGGCCAATGCCCCGGCTGGCTCCGGTGACCACAGCCACCCGGTCTTGGAGGGAAGGCAAAGGGAGAAGCTCAGACATAAGCGGCAGGTTCCTCGTGATTCGGACAGCGTGATTAGGACAGCCGCAACAGTATAGGATGCTTTGGGGCCGTCTGGCTGCCACGGACTTCCCGGCAACCGCCTGCGCCATGTCCGTCCTAACCGCCGATGGCCTCGGCAGGAGGGATCCCGTGGTTCCAAGCGGCCACCCTGACGGCAAGATTTGTTGCTGGAGGGATTCGCATGGCACAAAAGTGCAGGAGCTTTGGGCGTTGCACCAATGGGTGAGCAGAGCCAGATTAAGATCAGAAGCTGGGCCCCATCGCGTCAGCGGGCCGTAGGCCTTGCAGAGGAACTGTCCATGCAAGTGGAGTTTCGCGAGTGCGATCCGGGAAATCTGTGGATCTGGTTTGAGTTTGCCGAGCCGCCGGTCGAAGCTGAGCTGGAGTACCTCAACGAGGTGCTGGAGTCGTGGTACGTGCTGGGCAAACTGGGCGGATTTAACGCCGAGCGCCTGGTGGCCCAAGAGGCCGAGGTGGATCTGAGCTATCTGGAGTATCCCAACGAATCGGATCCCTTGCCTTCCCTAATGCACAACATGGGATCCCTGGAAGAGAAGGACAACTGGGCCCGCTGCTGGTTTGATCTGGGCACCGCCGATGCGATGGCGCTGGATGTGTTGATCAACGCCCTGCGCACCCTCAGCCTGGAATACATCGGCCTCAGCCGCGTGATTATCGGCGGGCAAAATGAGGATTGGCCAACGGCGGATCCGGAGGAGATGGATGACATGGATGACTACGATCTAAACGGCTATGTGCGGGATCACAGGGAGGAGGAAGGAGGGCTGGAATAGCGGGATCCCTGCCTACTCCAAGTAGCCCAGCTCTTGCATCTGCCGCACCAAGTCGGCATCGCTTTCCACATTCACCTTGCGAGGAGCCGTGCTAGGCCGCCGGGACTCTGCCCAGCTCACCCACGTTCTCAGCCCCTGCTGTAGGCGAGCCAGCCAAGCCTGGGGGGAAAGGGATCCCCAGCCGGCTTCCCCCGCCGACCCGTCGTGACAGCGTTGCGGATCAGCATCAGGGAGAGAGGACACGGGATCCCCGTCGCCGACCCAAAGCAGATCCCGCAGCTCCGCCGGATCCTGCTCCAAGTTGTAGAGGCTGGGACGATCCCCCGTTTGGATGAGCTTGGTCATCCCCTCATAGAGGGCACGGCGGATGTCGTAACAGGCACGCGCCCGCAGCAGGCTGTCGTTACGGCTTTCCATAGCCCGAATGAGGAGGTGGGGCGGGAAGGCTTCGCTGAGCACTGTTCCCTGCTCGGGATCTTCCCCTGCCAAGGTGCGGGCCAAGCTGAGGCGGGCGACCTCGCGGCGGAGCTTGAGGCTGACACAGGGGGCACCGTTGGGGGAAAGGTTGGGGCTAAAGCCGGCAGCTTCCAGGAGGGTATGGAAGAGGCGGCGGGTGGAAACGGGGGTGGCAATGCGTTTTCCTGCCGGGAAGTGGCCGGGATAGCGCAGGATGAGGGGCACGCGGATCAGCTCTTCGTAGACCACAAAGGCGTGGCCGACGAAGTCGTGTTCTCCCAGGCCTTCGCCGTGATCGGCGACGATGGCCACCAGCGTGTTCTGCTCCAGGCCGGTGTGGCGCAGGGTGTCGAAGACGGATCCCAGTAGGTGATCTTGGTAGGCCACCTCAGCATCGTAGATATCCCGCAGCACCTGCGCTTGCAGTGGAGAAAGGGGCTGCGGCAGGGGCGCCATCCAGCGGTAGGGCTGGGCGTTGTATTGGCGCAAAAAGTCGCGGGCCTCGCGGTTGCTTTTGAAATAGGGGGCGTATTTCTGCACAAAGGGCTCCGGCGGCCAGTAGGGCAGATGGGGCTCCATCAGGTTGACAAAGCAAAAGAAGGGCCGTGCTCCGGGATCCGACCGGCGGCGGGCCATCTGCTGCAGGTAGCGGTTGAGGTCGGCAATCGAGGCGGCGGTGTTGCCTTTGAAGTTGAGCAGGCGGGTCCAGAGGGAGGCAAACCAGGGGTGCAGCGCCAGCTGGAAGAGGGCGTCGGAGCGGGCAAAGGCGTTTTGCACCGGATAGGAGAGCCGCCGCCAAAATTGGGTGTAGGCGGCCAGCCAGCGGTTCAAGGGGGCGGGCAAGGGGGTGCCTTCGGGGGGGCGGGTGGGCAGAGCGCCACCGTAGTTGTAAAAGGTTTCAAAGCCGCGCCGCAAGCCGTTTTTCAGGATCCCCACCAGAGGGTTGTTGCAAAAGCCCACAGTGGTATAGCCGCTCAGCTGCAACAGCTCTGCCAGGGTGGGCAGGGCGGGGCTCAGCTCCAGATCTGCTTGGACAGTCTGGTGGGTGCTGGGATATTCCCCCGTAAACAGGGAAGCGTGGGAGGGGATGGTCCATTGGGCAGGGGCGATGGCCCGCTCGAAGAGGGTGGATTCGGCGGCCAGCCGATCCAGGTTGGGGCTGGTGGGCAGTTGGCGGGCACGCTCCGCTTCTGACCAATAGCAGGAGAGACGATCCGCCCGCTGGGTATCCAGCACGATCAGCAGGATGTTGGGGCGTTCTACGGCAGCAGCGCCGGCCCTTGCGGGGGAATGTCCTGTTTGCGCCACTCGGACGGAGTCCTCAAAGCTCACCACAACTCACCCGATACTTTTCCTTAAAGGTATCCCTATCCTGCCATGCTCTCGGCCAGCTTTCTGCTTCCCCCACCGCCTCCTCAGGGCAAAGTGAGCTGGGTTTGGCTGTTGCCCTGGATCCGAGCGGTGTTGGCCTGCCAATCCAGGATCCCTTGGTTGCCTCTGACAGTCAAAGCCTGGCCGGGCTGGCGGTAGCGCACGTTGCCCTGGGCCTGCAGCTGGGTGGAGCCGATGCGCCAGCGGATCTCCTGGGCCTGCAGCTCTTGACCGGTTTGCTCGGCTTTGGCTTGCCCGTTGCCCAATATGCGCAACTCGGTTAGAGGCAGGGGAGCCCGCAACTGCTCGCCCCTGAGGCGCAAAGCTTGTAAGGGAGCGTAAACCTCTACAGACCCTACTGCCTGCACTTCCCCGACGCCAAATTGCCACAGAAAACGGCTGGCAGCCAGCTCCAGATCCGGATCCCGGTACTCTGCCCGCACCGGCTGAGTGGGATCCCAGTTCTCCAGCTGCATCTGGGCTTGGCCAAAATCAACGAGCAGCCGATCCCCCCACAGGGATCCCTGGCCCTCCAACAGCTCCACTTTCACCTGGCCCTCAGCTTGGAGGAGGCGCTGTTCCGGCAGCCATTCCACCCGCTGGGCCTGCAGACGCAGGTTGTCTCGCTCCGATTCCACCTCGACTTGACCCGTCAATTCCAGACGTCGTTCGCCGGGGTAGGCAGAGCCTTGCTCGGCGCGGGTGCGGATGGCGCGGTTGTCTTCGTCGAAGAATTCCCCCTCAACGGCCTGCAAATGGGCGGATCCCAACTGCACAGGAGCGGCACCATTTTCTGGGGGGGACTCATATTCGGCCAGGCGAGCCTGTAAGCGCCAAAGAATGCCGCCGTCGGGCCTGGCTTGGGTGAGGGTGATGTCTTCGTAGATCAACTGGGGGGTGGAGATGGGCTCGGAAGGCGCATCGGGATCCCACTCCGGCCCGCCACAGCCCGCGCTCAGCAGGGCCAAAACGGCCAGGAAACGGAGGACAGACAAAGACCTGGACTGCATGGATCTTCCTTGGGGGCTTTCTCCCCTACCCTAGCTTTCTTAGGACTCCGTCCCGCTGGCGCGATCAGCCGTAT
>NZ_JANSIB010000034.1:17945-23831 GCF_047461895.1 Synechococcus sp. R55.8
TCTCCCCTACCCTAGCTTTCTTAGGACTCCGTCCCGCTGGCGCGATCAGCCGTATCCTTCCGCTGCGCTGAGCCGGATCCCGCTCTCGGCAAACCCGTGGCATTATCAGGGCAAGGGGTTTTCGGGGGCAAGCGTGACCCAACTGTTGCAACTTTTCATCTACGGCCTTGTCTTGGGCAGCATCTACGCCCTGGGAGCAATTGGGGTGTCGCTGACCTTTGGCATTTTGCGCTTTGCCAACTTTGCCCACGGGGATCTGATGACCCTGGGGGCCTACTTCGGCCTGACATTTGTTGGGTTGGGTTGGCCAATTGGGGTCAGCCTGATCCCGGCAGCTTTGGCCACGGTACTTTGTGCAGTTGGGATCGACCAGCTCATCTATCGCCGCCTGCGCCGGGAGGCCCCGGTGATCTTGCTCATTTCTTCTTTTGGCACCGCCCTGATTCTGCGCAGCCTGGTGCAGATCATCTGGGGGCCCAACAATCAGGTGTACCGCAGCGGGATCCAGTTGCCGTGGCGGCTTGGGGAGCTGCGCATTAAGCCCGATTGGGCGGTAATCCTGGCGGGAACAGCCCTGTTGGTGGTGGCACTGCATCTCTTCTTACAACGCACGCGGGTGGGCAAAGCGATGCGGGCCATGGCCGACAATTTTGAGCTGGCCAAGATTACCGGCATTGATACAGAGCGGATCGTCCTCTGGACTTGGGCCATCGGCGCAGCCTTGGCCTGTGCAGCAGGTGTGTTCCTGGGTATGGATACCCGGCTGCACCCCACCATGGGCTGGCGGCTATTGTTGCCCATTTTTGCAGCGGCCATTCTCGGCGGCATCGGTCGCCCTTACGGGGCCATTGCCGGAGGAGTGGTGATCGGCCTGGCGGAAGAATTCTCGACCTTGGTGATCAACCCGGCCTATAAAACCGGGGTGGCCTTCGCCATTTTGGTACTGCTGCTGATCTTCCGACCCACGGGATTGCTGGGATCCCCGGGTGGGGGGGATGTCTGATGTTGAGCTACGGCATTTTCTTTCTGGTTTTGGTGGGGATCTACGGCGTGCTGGTGCTGGGCCTCAATATCCAGTGGGGCTACGCCGGCATGTTCAACATCGGGGTGGGAGCTTTTTTTGCCATGGGAGCCTATGCCAGCGCCATTGTAACCACACCCCCAAGCGCCGAGCATTTGGGCGGCTTCAATCTGCCCTTTTGGGTGGGTTTTGCCATAGCTGTGGCTGTCGCCGGGGCGATTGCCTTTTTGATCGGGTTGATTACCCTGAAGCTGCGTTCCGACTACTTGGCCATCGCCACCATCGGCATTGCTGAGATCATCAGCCAAATCCTGAGAAATGAGGGCTGGCTCACCAACGGTGTGCGGGGAATTACCCGCATTCCGCGACCCTTTCGCGGCTGGATCCCAGGTCAGGATACTCTTCTCTACTTGGGCTTGGTGCTGTTGATCTTGGCGGCGGTCTACTGGGCCACGGAGCGGGCCTATCGCTCCCCTTGGGGGCGGGTGTTGCGGGCCATTCGCGAGGATGAACCGGCAACCCTGGCCGCCGGCAAAGATGTGCTCCAGTTTCGCCTGCAAGCGTTTGTGCTGGGATCCATGCTCATGGGGTTGGCGGGGGCCCTCTACGCCCATTTTGTCAATTTCATCAGCCCAGAAGCCTTTCAACCGGAGTTTGCCACCTTTATCGTTTGGGTAATGCTGATCGCGGGGGGCAGTGGCAACAATCGCGGCGCCTTGCTGGGAGCGCTGGTAATTTGGGGGGTGTGGTCGGGCAGCGAGTGGCTCACCAACCGTTTGCCGCCCCAGTGGGCCACCCGGGCTGGCCCTTTGCGCATTTTGTTGATCGGGATCCTGCTCCAGGTCATTCTTCTGACGCGCTCTCAAGGATTGTTGCCTGAACGTCCGCCCAAGCCCGTCTTGGGCACTTCTCCTTCGCCTAAGCAGAACCCCGCAGGATAGGATTGGGTCGGCTCCAGCTGTTGTTGACGTGTTTGAGATAACCCAGCCCTCTGTCGTCATGACTCCGCGTCCCAAGGAAACTGACCCTTCCTGGCCACCCTGCAACCCCGACACGACGGGCTGCCCCCCTGATGCCGGACAACCAGGGATCCGGACTACACCCATCCAAGAGGGCTATGCTCTGCCGGAGCAGTATTTCAACCGGGAGCTGAGCTGGATTGAATTCAATGCCCGGGTTTTGCACGAGGCCCTGGATGAGCGCACACCTCTGCTGGAGCGGCTGAAGTTTCTGGCCATCTTTGAGAGCAACCTGGACGAATTTTTCATGGTGCGGGTGGCGGTGATCCGTCGTCAGTTGGAAACGGGCGTGTTGGTGCTAACCCCGGATGGCCTTACACCGCAGCAGCAGTTGCAGCAGATCTCGAGCCACCTGCGCCCCCTGATTCGAAAATTGCACACTTGCTTCCGGCAGGAACTGGTGCCCAAGCTGGCGGAACAGGGCATTCACATCCGCGATTTTTCCGAGCTGGCCGAGTCGGAACGGCAGGAGCTGCGGGACTACTTTGAGAGGCGTTTGTTTCCAGTGCTCACCCCCTTGGCGGTGGATCCAGGCCATCCTTTTCCCTACATCTCCAACCTCAGCCTCAGCTTGGCGGTGGTGGTGCGGGATCCAGAGACTGGCAAGGAGCATTTTGCTCGCGTGAAGGTGCCCAACACCTTGCCCCGCTTTGTGCCGCTGCGGGATGGGGTGAGCTTTGTGCCGCTGGATCAGGTGATTGCCCACCATCTGGAAGCGCTGTTTGTCGGCATGCAGGTGCTGGAGTACTACCCCTTCCGCATCACCCGGGATGCCGATCTGGAAATCCAAGAGGACGAGGCCGACGATCTGCTGGCTGCCATTCAAGAAGAGCTGCGCAAGCGCCGCTTCGGCTCAGTGGTGCGCATGGAGATTGCCAGCCAAACTCCGGCAGCCATCCGACAACGGCTCAGCGAAGAGATGCGCCTCAACAGTGACTCGGTGTACGAAGTGGATGGCCTCTTGAGTATGGGGGGGGTGATGGCGTTTCTCAGCCTGAATCGGCCCGATTTGAAGGATCCCCCTTGGGGGCCGGTCACCCCGCCCCGCCTGCGCACTGCCTCGGTCAGCGATGAGCCGGTGGATATCTTTGCCGTCATCCGGGAAGGGGATCTGTTGGTGCATCACCCCTACGATTCTTTTGCCGCCAGCGTGGAGCGGTTTCTGGAGGAGGCCGCCAACGATCCGCAGGTGCTCACCATTAAGCAAACCCTCTACCGCACCTCCGGCGACTCGACGGTGGTGAAATCCCTCATTCAGGCCGCCGAAAACGGCAAGCAGGTGGCCGCTCTGGTGGAGCTCAAAGCCCGTTTCGACGAAGAAAACAACATCCTCTGGGCCAAAAAGCTGGAGAAAGCCGGGGTACACGTGGCCTACGGCCTGCCGGGGCTGAAGATCCACTGCAAGCTGGCTTTGGTGGTGCGGGAAGAGGAGGGATCCCTGCGCCGCTACGTCCACATCGGTACCGGCAACTACAACCCCAAAACCGCCCGTATCTATACCGACCTAGGGCTGTTCACTTGCGATGAGACCCTCTGCAACGATGTTACGGAATTGTTCAACCTACTGACGGGCTACTCACGGCAACGGCAATTCCGCAAGCTCTTGGTGGCCCCCAGAACCCTACGCCAAGGCATGGAAGCCCTGATCCGCCGCGAGATGCGCCATGCCCAAGCGGGGGGCCAGGGGCGTATCATCGTCAAGATCAACTCTCTCACCGACCCGGAAATGATCCGGCTGCTCTACGAGGCCAGCCAAGCCGGGGTGGAGATCGACCTCATTGTGCGCGGCATGTGCTGCCTCAAGCCCGGGATCCCCGGCCTAAGCGAACGCATCCGCGTGATCAGCATCATCGGGCGCTTCCTGGAGCACTCCCGCATCTTCTACTTCTACAATGGCGGCCAGGAAGAGTACTTCATCGGCAGTGCCGACTACATGACCCGCAACCTGGATCGGCGCGTTGAGGTGGTTACCCCTGTGGAGGATCCCGCGTTGCAGCGGGAGCTCAAGGCGATCTTGGACATCTGCCTGACGGACAACCGGCAAGCCTGGGAGTTGCGCCCTGATGGCACCTACGTGCAGCGGCAACCCAAGCCAGGAGAGCCTGTGCGCTCCACCCACCAACGCCTGATGGAGCGGGCCGCCAGCCGCATTTAGCAGGATGACTCTCACTGCTAACCTCTCTCAGAGGGAGAGAGGAGCAGCCTCGCCGCTATCGGGAATGGCCACCAAAGCTCAGGATCCGGTGGTCTTGGCGGCCTCGGCCTCTTCCTCGCCCAGCGCAATTACCCGTTCCGTGGCCTGCAACGAAGACTGCAAGCTCTCCAACTTTTCCCGGCTGGCGCGGTTCAGCCACGACTCGATTGCATTCACCAAGAGCTGATCCACAGAGAACCAGCCGCCCCCATTCACCGCAAAGGCCAGGAAGATCGCTGCGTAAATGGCGGATAGCTCCAAGTAGGGAACGCTGAAGCCGGCCACCTTAATGTGATGGAACATGGCCACCGCCATCGTGGCGAACAAGCCCAGTGCTGCCCCTCGGGTCAACAAACCCAACGCCACCATCGGAGCTGCGATCAGCTCGGTATAGGCAGCCACATAAGCGAAGAAGATCGGGAAGGGCAACCCGATCACTTCTACATAAGCCGTCGCAAACCCTTCGATATCTGCCAGCTTGTCAAGGCCGTTGTGAATCATGAATAGCCCTGCCACCACCCGCAAAACGGTCCACGCCACTTGAGACCAGCGCGGAGTTACGCTGTCGTGACGCAAAGCTGAGGCGAGTAGCACGGGAAACTGCTGAGAGGGTGCCATAGGATAAAACCTGCGATGCAAAGATGAGCAAAGATTCTAACTCATTGTAACGATTCTAAATTTCTGTAACAAGATGGGGTTCAGGTCCCCAGTGGTCAAGGGATCCCATGCAAAAACAGGGATCCCATGCAAAAACAAGGCCTCCGGTCCGCTTCCGCGAAAGGCCTCCGGCCCGCTTTCGCGAAAGGCCTCCGGCCCGCTTTCGCGACCGGTCGGGTGGGTTTCCGGCGAGCTTTCACCGCAGGCGATTGCGCCACACTATCTCTGCTCTTGGCCTGGGACTTTTCCGGCCTTGCTGAGACCTGTCAACCTCTGTAAATGGATCCCTCATAATGGGTTCATTTGCTGCCTGTGTCGATATGGTTGCCGAATCTGTCCTCGCCTCTGATGTCAGCTCCGCCAAATCCCAAGCCGGGAGAGAGGAGGGATCCCCGCCTGCCATTCGTTTGCGGAGGGTCAGCCGCAACTTTTCCGGGATCCAAGCGGTGGACGGGGTGGATTTGGAGGTGCAGCAGGGGGAGTTTTTTACGTTGTTGGGGCCGTCGGGTTCGGGCAAAACCACCTGTTTGCGGATGATCGCGGGCTTTGAGCGTCCGGATGAGGGGCAGATCAAATTGAACGGCCAGAATGTTTTGGGTCTGCCGCCCTACCGACGGCCTGTGAACACGGTGTTTCAGGACTATGCTCTCTTCCCCCACATGACGGTGGCGGAGAACGTTGGCTACGGCTTGATGATCCGCGGCATACCGCCGAAGGAGCGCCAAAAGCGAGTGCAAGAGGCGCTGGAGCTGGTACAACTGCCCGATCTGGGATCCCGTAAACCCAGCCAACTTTCAGGGGGGCAACGGCAACGGGTGGCCTTGGCGCGGGCTTTGGTTGGCCGACCGCAGGTGCTCTTGCTGGATGAACCTTTGGGGGCGCTGGATTTGAAGTTGCGCCAACAGATGCAGTTTGAACTCAAGGCCCTACAACACCGCCTTGGTCTCACCTTTTTGTACGTCACCCACGACCAAGAAGAGGCCGTAAACTACCCG
>NZ_JANSIB010000035.1:0-22011 GCF_047461895.1 Synechococcus sp. R55.8
CAGCCTAGAGGCCCGTGGTTGGCTTGCCAACTGCAGGGCTACCGAAAGCCCGCCCCGTACTGCGAAGCAGTCAGGGTCGGGTAGTTTACTCGGCTCTTTGCCCCCATCGGTCTGGAGATCCACGCCGAAACCCCCGCCGAGATTGCCATCAGCATCACCGCCCAGCTCATCCAGGTGCGACGGGGATCCCCGAAGAGAATGCCCGGCGAAACTCAAGGTGTAGGCTTGCCGGTTAGCCGGAGGACAAGCTAGGCTAGAAAAGCGCCGCGGGGTAGAGCAGCCTGGTAGCTCGTCGGGCTCATAACCCGAAGGTCACTGGTTCAAATCCAGTCCCCGCTATGCCTGAGAGACGGTTGGTTAAAGCAGTGTCCGCACATCCACCACCTTGCCGCTGACTGCCGCCGCTGCCACCATGGCCGGGCTCATGAGCAGAGTACGCCCGCTGGGGGATCCCTGTCGGCCCTTGAAGTTGCGGTTGGAAGAAGAGGCGCTGATCTGGCGCCCCACCAGCCGATCCGGGTTCATCGCCAAACACATGGAGCAACCGGGATCCCGCCACTCAAACCCTGCCGCCTCGAAGATCTCCCGCAAGCCCTCCTGTTCTGCTTCCTGCTTTACCCGTTCTGAGCCGGGCACCACAAACGCCTTCACCCCTGGGGCCACCCGCCGCCCCTTGGCAATCTTGGCTGCCTCCCGCAGGTCGCTCAAGCGGCCATTGGTGCAACTGCCGATAAAACAGACATCCACCGGTGTTCCTACAATGGGATCCCCCGGCTGCAAGTCCATGTAGGCATAGGCCTCTTTGGCCAGTTCCCGCTCGCTTTCCGGCAGATCTTCTGGGGCAGGGATCCGCTCATCCACCCCAATACCTTGGCCGGGGGTGATCCCCCAAGTAACCGTCGGCGCAATATCTGCGGCCTGGAAGACCACCACATCGTCGTAGCGGGCATCGCCATCGCTGGCCAGGCTTCTCCACCAGGCTACCGCCTCTTCCCAATCCGATCCCTGTGGGGCAAACTCTCGCCCCCGCAAATACTCAAAGGTCACCCCATCGGGGTTGACGTAGCCGCAGCGGGCCCCTCCCTCGATGGACATGTTGCAGAGGGTCATGCGCTCTTCCATGCTCATGGCTTCAATGGCGCTGCCCCCGTACTCGTAGGCGTAGCCCACCCCGCCTTTGACCCCCAGCTTGCGGATGATGTGCAGAATTACATCCTTAGCGTAAACTCCCGGCCCCAGCTTGCCGTGGATCTCAATGCGGCGCACCTTGAGCTTGGACAAAGCCAAAGTTTGGGTGGCCAATACGTCTCGCACCTGGCTGGTGCCGATCCCAAAAGCAATGGCCCCAAAGGCCCCGTGGGTAGAGGTGTGGCTGTCCCCACAGGCAATGGTCATCCCCGGCAGAGTTAACCCTTGCTCCGGGGCAATCACATGCACGATCCCCTGCCGACCGGAGCCGCTGTTGTAGAAACGGATGCCGTATTGCCGACAATTGCGCTCCAGTTCCTGGATCATCTCCTCCGCTAAGGGATCCGCAAAAGGCCGTGCCCGGTTGTCGGTGGGAATGATGTGATCCACGGTGGCCACCGTCCGCTCGGGAAACAGAACCGGCAGATGACGCTCCCGCAGCATGGCAAAAGCCTGCGGACTGGTCACCTCGTGAATTAGGTGCAGGCCGATGAACAACTGCGTCTGCCCAGAGGGCAAAATCCGCACCGTATGGGCATCCCACACCTTATCGAATAATGTCCTCTCGCTCATCTTCCTCGGCCCGCAGCCAAGTCCTGTAAACTTTCAATGTGCTACTTGGGGAAAAGCTTGTCAAGGCACAGGCCTCCGTTATCTCTGGGCAACGCTGCCGAGCTGAGCGAGATGCAGCCCTTCTTTGAACATCCCCAGCCGGCAAAGGCGGGTCGGAGTCCTCAAGCCAGAAAACCTGTTGCCAGCCCTTCAAACGGGATCCCTGAAGGCCGGCCAAGGCAAAAAGCGATAGCCCGCCTCTTGAATGGCAGCGACGATATCCGGCAGGGCCTCTGCGGTGTGGGGCCAGCGATCGTGCAGCAGCAAAACCAGGGGCTGATCGGAAGCCTGGATCGCCGGCAACTGAGCTCGAATGCGCTCCAAAAGTTGGGCTGCACTTTGGCCGGCGTAGGCATCTTCTGCGCTCATGTTCCAGTAAAGAACGCGATACCCTGCCTGCTCTAAAGAATGGCGCAAAGCAGAGTCTAGGCGAAAACCTCCCGGTGGGCGAACAACCAGTTGGGGATCCAAGTTCAGCGTTTTGAGCAGTTGGGTTGTCTGATCCACCTCAGCATAAAACAGCTCGTTGCTTCCGTAGAGACGTTGATAATCGTGGGTAAAAGTGTGATTGGCTATGGTGTGGTGATGGGCCTGAATCGATTGAGCCAATTCAGGAAATCGGGAAACGTGAGTGCCGATAACAAAGAAAGTGGCCGGGATTTGAAGATCATCCAAAACCTGTAAAAGTCGGGGGGTGGATTGGGGCCAGGGGCCATCGTCAATGGTCAGAAAGGCAGAACGAGGCGGCACCTCCAGTAAAGGCCCCAGCATTTCTTCCAAGGGCAGTTGCAAAGGTTGGCTGTTTTCCGCCGGATCGAGAAAGTCGGGATCCGGGATCCAGCTATGCTGCAGAAACACCTCCACACGAGGGGGAGCAGGGGTAATCAACAGTCGCCCCGTCTGCTCATTTTGGTTGCCCCAGCTCAGCCGATAGGGCAGATCCGAGGCAATCTCGACGGTTGTTGTACGGGTAATGACTCCGTAGGGGATGTCGATCACATAATGCCCGTTCACCTCTTCTTGATGGATCCAGGCTGCCGAAGGAGCTGATAGATAAATGAGCAAATCTTGGGGATTGGCACCGCGCACCACCCGAATGCTTTCGATGGGGAGAATGAGGTTGTATTCCGAGGTGGCCGTCAGGTTCAGCTCAAAAAGAGGCTGGGCCTCTACCGTGCAGTAGTAGATCAGTCCAACCAGTAGGAAAACCAGGCAAAATATCAACGCTTTCAGAGAGTGCATAGGAATGGCTTAAGCCTTCGCAACCAATCATAGGACAGAAGCCACCCAAGCTCGATAGAGCCCATCAATTTAGTGAGGATCCGGAAGGCCCTGCTGGGCTTCTGGGTGGCGAGAGCAGCCGCTCTTCCCATTTACGTGCAGGCGAGGCCCGTCGGATGTCCCGCCAAATGGCTGTGGCAGCTAAGGTACCATCGGCAACCGCAATCGCCACCTGGTTCAGGCCCTGCTTCAAATCGCCCAGCGCAAACAGCCGCGGATGGGCAGTGCGACACCACTCGTCGGTCAACAGGTTTTCCCCTTGCCATTTCAAGCCGGGGATCCCTTTCAAATAGGCATTGTGGTATCTGGCGCCCATCGCCACCAAGCCGGTAGTTGCTTCGATGTAAGTGCCATCTTCCAACTCCACACCCTGCAATTGATGGTTTTCTCCAAGAAAGCGGCGAATAGGAGATTCGTAGAGGGGGTAGCCATGATCCGCCAGTTTTTTGCGAATGTCGGGGCCGACCGAGCAGAGGCCGTGGGTCAACACCGAGATATAGGGTGTAAACCAGTTGAGGACAAAAGCTGTATTGATCCGATCTTCCGAATTGACGATCAACACTGACTTTTGATCCCGCATTTCATAGCCGTCGCAGATCATACAGACATGCAGTGAATAGCCGGCGTAGTCGTAAACATTCTGCATATCCGACAACTGAGGCAGCTCGTCCATAATGCCGGTTGCTGCAATCAGATATTTGCTCCGAAAAATGGGGTAGAGGCTGTTAACTTTTCCCACCTTGACTTTGACCGCAAAGAGGTCTCCCTCATCGGTGGCATCTTCCACGAAGCCGCGCAGGTAATCTACCCCTAAACTGAGGGCGTGCTCTGTTCCCTGTCGCAACAGCTCTCGTCCGGGAGTGGTCGGAGGCAATCCCAGATAATTGCGCAAATCCTGCATCCAAAAAGATCGGCCTCTGCCCTTCTCCACCACCAGGCAACTCAATCCATAACGAGCCAGATAGATTGCCGCCGATAGTCCCCCTGCTCCTCCTCCGGCCACAATCACGTCATAGATTTTGCCCAAACCAACCTCTAGATTCCTGCTGCTCAGTTTCATAGACGGGATCCCCTCACGAGCTTTTTGCCGGGTGATCTCAGGTCGTTGGCTGCGGCCTGAAAAATCTTAAGAAACTCTATATGTTCCGAGGACTGCTTATCCTGCTGAGTCCACCACATTTCTGTTGAGGCGTGATCCAAGTGAAGGGAGCAGTCCCAACAACCGTCTAGCAACCGTCTAGAATGGGGACTGAACTCCCCCTTAGGAGAAAAGCCCTATGCCAGGTATCTTAGCGGCCATTGCCCTGATCTTTGTCGGCTACCTGTTCAACTCGGTCAAAATCATCAGCCAGGGGTATGAGGCATTGGTGGAGCGTTTGGGCAGGTTTCATCGCAAGCTGACCCCAGGATTGCACTTTATTCTTCCCCCTATCGATAGGATTGTGTTCCAGGAAACCATCCGCGAGAAGGTGTTGGACGTGCCTCCTCAGCAGTGCATCACCAGCGACAACGTCTCTTTGATGGCCGATGCGGTGGTCTATTGGCGCATCACCGACATGATCAAGGCCCGCTATGCGGTGGAGGACGTGCAGCGGGCTTTGGTTAACCTGGTGCTGACGGCTCTGCGGGCAGAGATTGGCCGCATGGATTTGGATCAAACCTTTTCCTCCCGCGCCGAGATCAACGCCCGCCTTTTGACAGAGCTGGACGAGGCCACAGATCCCTGGGGGATCAAGATCACCCGCGTGGAAGTCAGGGACATTCAACCCTCTAAGACTGTGCAAGACTCGATGGAAAAGCAGATGGCTGCCGAGCGGGAGAAGCGGGCCGCCATTCTGAAATCAGAAGGGGAGCAGCAGGCCAGCATCAACCAAGCGGCTGGGGCCGCCAAGGCGCAGCTATTGCGGGCAGAAGCGGAGAAACGGGAGCGGCTGCTGTTGGCTGAGGGCACGGCTGAAGCCATCAAGACCATCGCCGCCACTTTGCAAGAGAATCCAGAGGCAGCCAATGCGTTGCAATACCTGATGGCGCAAAACTATATCGACATGGGCTTCAAGGTAGGCAGCAGTCCCAGCGCCAAGGTAATCTTCATGGATCCCAATTCGATCCCTGGCACCCTGCAAGGGCTGCTCTCCATGGTGGACGTGGCTAAGGGTGGGGAAGGTTCTCGCACAGTGACCTCTCAGAAGCTGCGCACCCCGACCGCTTTCCCAACCGAAGTGGACTTTCCGCGGCTCGACTGAGTTTGACCGACCATGATGGCCCGGGATCCCGATTGGCTGCTGGTGGGACAGGTGGTGGCGGCCCACGGCTTGCGGGGCTGGCTGCGGGTTAGGTGCTGGTCGGATTTTCCAGAGCGCTTCACAGAGCCCGGACCACGCTGGTTGCAGCGGGATACGGATCCCGAGCCCCTGCTGCACCCCTTGATCGAGGGGCAGTTTTTCCCGGCTAAGGGTCTTTATTTGGTGCGACTGGAAGGGATCCCCAATCGAACGGTGGCTGAGACCTGGGTGGGGGCTAGGCTGCTGGTACCGGCTTCCCACCGCTTGCCCTTGCAGCCGGAAGAGTACCACTACCGCGATCTCATCGGCTTGACCGTCTATCGCCAGGGGGAGCTGCTGGGACAGGTTTCGGGGATTTTGGCAGCCGGCCAGGATGTGCTGGAGATAACAACCCCTGATCACCGGCAGGTGTTGATCCCCTTTGTGAAAGCCCTGGTGCCTGTCGTGGATTTGGAAAAAGGCGCACTGCACGTGCAGCCGCCGCCTGGGCTGATGGAGAGCTTTCTGGGTTAGAGTTCGACAAGACGGCCTGACTTCCGTACCTGCATCCCATCCTGAACTTGGCCCTCAGAAGCGCCTGTGTGGCCGTTCTAGCCTTTTGTGCTATTATAGGGGCAGTTTTTTGATGCTAAGCTCATCCTCGGCCTTTAAGGTCAATTTTTCTGGGTTTCTGTTGATCTTGGCCGGGAGCCTTCTTCGGAATTGGAGTTGGGAATGACGGAAAACTACGGTGCAGAGCAGATCCAAGTTTTGGAAGGCTTGGAGGCTGTGCGCAAACGCCCTGGCATGTACATTGGCTCCACCGGGCCGAAGGGGTTGCACCATTTGGTGTACGAGGTGGTGGACAACTCCGTTGATGAGGCCCTGGCCGGCTATTGCAACGATATTCAGATCAGCCTGCATCCCGACGGCTCGGTATCCGTTTTGGACAATGGCCGCGGCATTCCGGTGGACATCCACCCCAAAACCGGGCAGTCGGCTCTGGTTACGGTGCTGACGGTGCTGCACGCGGGGGGCAAGTTTGGCGGTGGCGGCTACAAAGTCTCCGGTGGGCTGCACGGGGTGGGCGTGTCGGTGGTGAATGCCCTCTCCGAATGGGTGGAGGTGACGGTTTGGCGAGAGGGCAAGGTTTACTTTCAACGTTTCGAGCGCGGGGCGGTGGTGGGATCCCTGAAATCCGAACCCCAGCCCAAGGGATCCAATCGGCGGGGTACAGAGGTGCGCTTCAAGCCGGATGGGCTGATCTTTCCCGAGCGAGAGTTCGACTATGCCCTGCTGGCGGCCCGCTTTCGCGAATTGGCCTACCTCAATGCCGGCTTGAAAATCACCTTCAGCGATCTGCGGCGGGATCCGCCTCACTGCGAAACCTATCAATATGCAGGCGGCATCAAGGAATATGTGGCCTTCATCAACCACGAAAAAATGCCCATCCACTCTGACATCATCTACATCCGAGGGGAGCGGGATGGCGTGGAGGTGGAAGTGGCCCTGCAGTGGTGCTCGGATGTGTACACCGACACTTTGATCGGCTTTGCCAACAACATCCGCACCAACGAAGGAGGCACCCACCTAGAGGGCCTGAAAACCTCTCTCACCCTCACCATCAACAGCCAAGCCCGCAAACTCAACAAGCTGAAAGATTCCGACAGCAACCTGGCTGGGGAAAATGTGCGCGAGGGGTTGACGGCCATCGTCTCGGTCAAGGTGCCCAACCCCGAGTTTGAGGGGCAAACCAAAACCAAGTTGGGCAACACCGAGGTGCGGGGCATTGTGCAAACCCTCGTCTCCGAGGCGCTCACGGAGTACTTGGAATTCAACCCCAACGTGGCCAGGGGGATCGTCGATAAGGCCATCCAGTCCTTCAATGCTGCCGAGGCAGCCCGGCGGGCCAGAGAATTGGTGCGGCGCAAATCTGCCCTGGAATCTTCCACGCTGCCGGGGAAGTTGGCCGATTGCAGTTGCCGCGACCCGGCGGAATCTGAGGTGTATTTGGTGGAGGGCGACTCTGCAGGGGGCAGCGCCAAACAAGGTCGGGATCGGCAGTTTCAGGCGGTGTTGCCCTTGCGCGGCAAGATCCTCAACATTGAAAAGGCGGATCCCGCCAAGATCTACAAAAACGCCGAAATTCAGGCGATGATCACAGCGCTGGGTTTGGGGGTGAAAGGCGATGAATTTGATCCCAGCCAACTGCGCTACCACCGCATCATCCTCATGACCGATGCCGATGTGGACGGTAGCCACATTCGCACCCTGTTGCTGACCTTTTTCTACCGCTATCAAAAGGCGCTTCTGGAACAGGGCTATGTCTATATCGCCTGTCCGCCGCTCTACAAAATCGAGTGGGGTCGCAACAATGTTCGCTACTGCTACAGCGACGCCGAGAAAGACCAAATCCTGCGGGGGCTGCCTGCCAACGCCAAGTACACCATCCAACGGTTCAAGGGTCTGGGGGAAATGATGCCTGAACAACTTTGGGAGACCACCATGAACCCGGCAACGCGCACCCTCAAACAAATCACCATCGAAGATGCGGTGGAGGCGGATCGCATTTTCACCATCTTGATGGGAGATGCTGTTGGTCCCCGACGGGAGTTTATTGAGGCCCACAGTGCCCATTTGGATCTGACAGCCCTCGATATCTAGAGCGATATTTAGAGAAAGAACTCCGTCCCGCCTCTGCCGGGGTTGTTGCTATGTCTGCAGCGCCCTATGTTGCTCCACAACGTTGACGCGACGGTGCTAAGGGAAACCGTGACGGTGTTGCAGACGAGGCCGCGAGCAGCCAAAAGCTCCCGGACGGGGCAAGATCCCAGTTGCAGCCCAGACCCTGTGGCAAAGTGAGGGAAGAGCGTTCCAGATCCTGCTATGCCTGCATTGCTTACGGCTCTTCTTGCGGTGCTGGGGGGCTATCTCCTGGGATCCATTCCAACCGGCTACTGGGTAGGTCGTTGGTGGGGAGGCATCGATATTCGCCAACAGGGATCCGGCTCTACCGGAGCAACCAATGTGTTGCGGACGTTGGGCAAGGGGCCCGCCCTGCTGGTGTTGCTGGTGGATGCTGCCAAGGGGGCAGCAGCAGTGGCTCTGGGATCGGCCTTGGGATCCCCGTGGTGGGTGGTTTTGGCGGCATTCTTGGCGGTGATCGGCCATAGCCGTTCCTGCTGGCTGGGCTTCAGGGGGGGCAAATCGGTGGCCACCAGCCTGGGGATCTTGTTGGCTATGGCTTGGCCAGTAGCCCTGACAACTTTCGGCGTCTGGCTGCTGGGGCTCGCCCTCACCCGCATCGTTTCCTTCAGCTCCCTGCTGGCGGCAGTGGCGGCTCCGGTGGTGATGTGGGCAACAGCTCAACCTTTGCCCTATTTGTTGTTTGCGTTGGCGGGCGGGGTGTATGTGATCGGTGCTCATCGGCGCAACATCGAGCGCCTACTGGCCGGGTCGGAGCCGCGCATTGGCCAAAAATGGACGCAATCTCCCTAATTTTCAAGGCACTGTGAAGTAGCTGTATTACTCCGCAACGCTATGCAACCGACCACAGTGGTTTTTGTCTACGGATCCCTGCTGCGGGGCGGCCAATACCACAGCTTGCTGCAGGGGGCAGAATTTTTGGGGACAGACAGCCTCAACCACATTGATCTTTACAGTCTCGGCCCCTACCCGATGGCAGTTCGTGGCCGAAACCGGCTCTACGGCGAGTGCTACCGCATCCCCTTGAGTCTATTGCCCCGATTGGACGAGCTGGAAGACCACCCGCGGGTGTACGAACGGCAGTGGGTGCAGTTGGATAGCGGCACCTTTGCCTGGGTTTATCTGGGTCGGCCTGAGCAGGTGCAGGGGTGTTCCCTCATCCCCAGTGGCCGCTGGCTGGCTAGAGATCAAAGTGGAGCTTGACGCCCTCAACATACTGGGGCGGCAACAAAGACTCTATCCCACTGTTGTGCTCCGCACCACTGTCGCGAACGCGAGTGTGAACGGCTGCGGACGGATCCCATTCTTGGGAATCAGGCTCTTTGGCGGAGAGAACACCGGCATCCACAGGGCTGGAAACGCGCTCCAGGTAGTAGATGCGATCCCCGCGTCGCCAAATGTCTGGCTCAGGCAGGTAGAAGAGCCGACCCGGTCGAGATGAGCCGCTCCTCAGCCGCTGCGGGCGCACCAACAACAAGGGCAGGCATAGATCGGCTTTGATTCGATAGGCAAACTGATCCCGCAGCCGTTCAAGGGTGGGATCCTCCAGTCCCATCTGGGCCAGGAAGGGATTGGGCAGCGCTGGTGCTGAAAAAGCGCTCCGCACCGCTGTCGGGAACGACTCTTGAGCCGTCAAGACATCAGCTCTATTGCTCCGCACTGCCTCCGGCAGGGTTGAGGCCGCATTCGCAGAAGCGTCACGTAGCGATAAAGGGAGAGGCAGGCCCAGGTCTGCCAACGTGGGTAGGGTGATCGAGCGCAGCTCAGCCCGGTTGGCCTCCAGATAGCCGGCCCAGCGCTGCAGTTGGGGGAAGGAAGGCTGCAAGGTGCGGATCCCTTCTGAGATGGGCATATCCGGCAGCAACACCGTCCAGATGGTGGCCGAAACCGAGAGTTTCACCATCAACTCGGCAATGGCCCAGTTCACCTGCGGATCCAGAGTCAGGATCAACAGAGTTTCCGCATGGTCGATATCGGCCTTCAACAAAGCAGACTCGTTCAGTACAGCTTCCTGCAGGGATCCGGGGATGGCTTCTGGCTTGCCGACTTCCTGGCTTGGGGCAGACTTGTGGGTGCCGTTGCCGTCAGAGGAATGAAGTTGTGGGGGCAAGCCATCTGCTGGACGACGCTTCGGCGTTCCTGACAGGGATGTGGAGGACTTACGGGATGGCGGGATGGAGTCCTTACCGTCTGTTGGGTGGGGAGCTTTGTAGCTGCCGTGCCCATTTTTGGAAGACCCAGAAACCAACGGGATCACCTCGACCGTCTGGTTGAGCGAGCGCATCAACTGGGCCAATTGGTTGGTGAGGGGATGATCGCCGATGATTATGGTGGAACTGCCCTGATCCAGACCCAGCCAACGGGCCACCCAAGCCGCGGTCAGCCCCTGTACCGTCACCGTCACCGAGATGGTCAAAAACACCAGCGCCTTGAGGGCATCCCCCCCAGTAATGCCCCGTTCTGTCAGCAGAATGGCAAACAAGGAGGCCACCGAAGCCGCCACAATGCCCCGAGGAGCCAGCCAAGCCACAAACAGCTTCTGCCGCCAATTCAGGTCGCTGCGCCAGGTACACAGCCACACGCTCAAGGGGCGGATGACCAGCATCAAGCACAGCACTGTGGCCAGGGATCCCCAGCCCAGGGCAAACACCGCCTTGAGGGAGAGCGTGGCAGTCAGCAGGATAAAGATCACAGAGATGGCCAACACCACCAACTGGCCGTGAAACTGCCGCACACCCCGCTCGGCAATGGCCGCCTTCTGCCGCACCACCAGGCCCGCCATCACCACCGCCATCAGCCCCGCCTCCGATCGCAGCGACTGGGCCAAGGCAAACACCCCCAGCGCCCCTGCCAGCACCACCGAGTTGCGCAACTCCTCGGTTAAAAACTGCCGCGACCAGAGCAGGAAGGATCCCATCAGCCAGCCCCCCAGCGCTCCCACCGCCGACCCGATGGCCAGACGGCTGGACAACTGTTCCAAGGCCATGAGAAAACTGGGATGGCCGGAGAGCACCACCTGCAGCACCACCACCGCCAAAATGGCCCCGATGGGATCGATGAGCACCCCTTCTCCTTCCAGGAGGGTGCTGACTGCCGGATCGACCCGTACCCGCTTCAAGATGGGGTTGATCACCGTCGGCCCTGTTACCACCACCAGGGATCCAAATAAAAAGGCCAGCCGCCAGGGAAACTCCCCCAGATAGTGAGCTGCTGCCGCTCCCCCCACCAGGGTCAGCAGGGATCCCAACAAAACCAAATTGCGCAGGCTATCGGATACCTGATTGAGACGTTGCAGCCGCAGGTTCAGTCCCCCCTCAAACAAGATCAGAGCCACCGCCAACGACACCAGCGCTTCCAGCCCGGATCCCATGACTTGGGGATGAACCCAGCCCAAACCATCTGGCCCCAGCAACAGGCCAAACAGCAGCAGGAATACAATGCTGGGCACTTTGACAACATTAGCCAGCACCTGAGCAGCGATCCCAGCCACCAGGGCTAGCGTAAACAGGATCGTCAGCTCAAATGAATCTTGCATATTGAGGCTTAACCGAACGCAATAGCGGGACGGAGCCCTTACCTTTCCAGCTACTGAACGCCAACCCTCTCATTGTTTCCATCGTTTTGTTTCCATCGTTAACGTCGTTATTACTCCGCAACGCTAACGCCAATACAGACTGCTGGAAAGTCTCCAATCGTCAAGGTGGCTCTGCCCATCACGTCAGCAGTTCATGAGCTCGAACATGCAGAGTTAACATTTAGTTAACCTCTGTGTGCTGGCTTCATAAAGTTGCAAAAGCTACACCCAGCTCCACTCTTTCTACAGTACACACGACTTACCTCAACCTATCACAGAGCGAGCTTGACGACCACTCTGGCATTGGGAGCCCTGTTGGAATGAAGGCCAATTAACATGCTGCCAAAAATCTCCCCTTCTAGGCTTTCTCGCCTTCCGGGTGGCTGAGACCCGTCTCTAAGGGCTTAACGCGACGGATGGGCAGATTGGCAATGAGAGCAGTCGTTCCCCCTTCCGTAGCCAAATGAAACTGCATCCCCTCTGAATCCAGCTCCACATAGCGCGACACCACCCCCAAAATCTCCAGGCGCATCGATTCCAGTGCCGCTGGGGTGAGATCAGCGCGGTCATGGGCCAAGATCAGCTTCAACCGTTGCTTGGCTTGCTGGCGGCTGTTGCCGGAGTGCCGAGAAAAAAGCTGATCCAAAAAATCGAGGAGCATAGGTTTTGTTGGCTTTGTTACTCAGTTGTAAACAGGTCAAAATTGCCATTGCAACCTGGATGAATTAGAGATGGAACAGTCGTCAGAGCACCTTTTGGTTTAAAAACCGTTTGGCCCGCTCCCAAAAGGACTCGCCCAAACTGGCCATCTTGGGGAAGTCCACTGTTTCCCCTTCCAGCCGTCGGGCAATGCGCTGGATGGCCTGAGCAGCCAGAGTTGGATTGGCGGAGAGAACCAGGGGCTCCCCTTTGTTGGTGGAGACGATCACCTCGCGGTCTTCTGGAATAATACCCACCAACGGGATGGCCAGCACCTCCACCACATCTTCCACCGACATCATCTGGCCGGCTGCCACCATGTCCGGGCGCAGGCGGTTGACAATCAGCTGAGTCGATGAAATCTGTGCAGCTTCCAGCAGGCCCACCACGCGATCTGCATCCCGCACCGCTGCCACTTCTGGGGTGGTGATGATGATGGCCTCGTTGGCTCCGGCGATGGCATTGCGAAACCCTTGTTCGATCCCTGCCGGACAATCGATCAGCACATAGTCATGGCTGCTGGCCAGCTTCTCGATTAACTGGCGCATCTGATCCGGATGCACCGCCGTTTTGTTGCGGGTTTGGGCTGCCGGCAACAGCGAGAGATTGGGGGTGCGCTTGTCTTTCACCAAAGCTTGCTCGAGGCGACATTCCCCGGCGATCACCTCTAGGGCTGTGTACACCACCCGATTCTCCAGCCCCAGCAGCAAGTCCAGGTTGCGCAGGCCAAAGTCTGCATCCACCACCACCACCGAGCGACCCAAGCGCGCCAAGGCAGTGCCCAGGTTGGCCGTCACGGTGGTTTTGCCGACTCCACCTTTACCAGAGGTTATGACAATGACTCGGCTCATACTCCTCTCCGCAGAAAATCCTGAAGGCTGGCGACGCAGATGACATCCTCCTGCAGGTAAACCACTTCAGGGGTGTTGGGCAGGGATCCACCTTCTGGCGGACGGGCCACTTGATCGGCAATGCGCAACTGAGTGGGCTCCAACTGCAAAGCCAAAATTACAGCTCCCTTGTCGCCGTCGGCCCCCGCGTGAACCAGGCCCCGCAAGCGTCCCCAAACCCAAATATCTCCTCCAGCAATGATCTCGCCGCCGGGGTTGAGATCCCCTAACAGGAATACCGAGCCCCTGTGACGCACGGACATGCCAGAGCGCACCGTCGAACGTAGGTACAGAGGTGTGGTGTCTGGGGGAGCAGGGGGAACTGCCCCCAAAAGGGAAGATTGCTCCACAGAATACCCCAACGTCGCTGCTGCAATCGCTGTCGAGCGGGATCGAGTTTGAACGCGCCACAGTTGCAGTCCATGCTGAGACAATAGGGCAGCAAGAAGTTGTAGGTTGGGCATGTCCAGCTCTCGCTGCTGGCTCCAGAGGGTGAGGGGAGCGACCCCGGCCCAGTAGGGTTTGCGGCTGCGCAACTGCCAAACCAGGTTTTCCCAAAGCTCTTCCCAAGGTAAGGTGCTGGGCAAGTGCAGATGAATCCCTTGTGCATCCGACCGAAAGTAAACGCTGCCCGTGGCCCAGGAGTCTGGAGATGGGGAGATTTCAGGGTTCCATGTAGGGGATCCCGTCATGACCGCCCTTAAACGTCTGCCTGAATATAGAGCCCTATCCTATTCCATTCCCCCAAGCCAGGGGAAACTCTCTCGGCGGTTGCCCTTGATAGCAAAGCGGTTTCGCTTGGGTGGCAGGACAATCTTGCTTCGGGATCGCTAACTTGAGGGTACTTGATGGAGCCAATTCCTGATGTTGAAACCTCGCCACACCCTCAGGCTGCTCGCGCCAGCAGGACAGGATCCTCTCCTCTCCAAGGGGTGGAGTTCTCGCGCGGTGAGACCGGTCGCCATTGCCCTACTCAGCATTCTTGCGGCATCTGGGATGGGATCCCCTGCCCATGCCCAAGATCTGGGCCGTTTGCTGATTCATGGCCTTCAGTGGCTGCAGGTGAGCCAGTTGAACGATGCCCAAGAGGTGAGCTTAGGCCGCCAGATCGATCGACAAGTAAACTACCCGACTCTGACCGCTAAGCGGTACAGGGCGGGCTTTCAGTAGCCCTGCAGTTGGCAAGCCAACCACGGACCTCTAGGCTGGTTTACAGCAGCCCCAAAAAGCGCAATTACGCTTGCACCATTAAGGTCCATTATACTTCATCAAAGCGCATTCCTCCCAACACTGAACCTACGGGTACAGTGCGGGGCTCCTGCGATTTCTAGCTGAAAGCGCGGGGACAACTTCGCCTCAGTTCGGATCCCTACTGGGTCGAGCGGGTGAACCGCATTGGCCAACGGGTGGCCGCCCACAGCGAACGGCCCCATCTGCCCTACACCTTTCAAGTGGTGGAAGATCCCGACATCAACGCCTTTGCCACACTGGGAGGCTTTGTCTACATCACCACCGGTGCCCTTGCAGCCGCCGACAACGACGACCAGATTGCCGCCGTGCTGGCCCACGAGGTGGCCCACATCGGCGAACGCCACGGCCTGCAACAACTGCAGCAGGCTGCCACTGCCCAGTCTGGGGCTCAATTGTTGGGGCTCAACGACAGTACCCTGGCCGCTCTGGCCCTGGAATTGGGAGTACGGCGCCCGCAGAGCCGTGAAAACGAGTTTATCGCCGATGAAAAAGGTTTGGGGGCAGCCTATCGCGCCGGGTTTGACCCGCAGGGCATGCCGCAATTTTTGGCCAAGTTGCAATCCCGCGGATCTGTGCCAGAGTTCCTGCGCACCCATCCCCCTGTCTCGGAGCGCATTGCCCGCCTCAACCAGCTCATCACTCAGCACGGCATGGCCAGCCCAGCCGGTCAGACTGTTCCACTCCGCGGCTCCGGCGGCTCCATTTGGCCCTCCGGATCCCCCGAACAAACCCAACGCACCGAGATTGAGATCCTGCCGCTACTCCCTGTCCTGCCCTAACTCGGCACAGAGGGATCCCTTCTGCCCAAGACCGGCTGGATGGCTCCCTGTGTTTCTTTGTCAGGGACAGTTACTGGTGGAGCTGTGCTTCACAGCAAAGGCAGACCGCGTAGTCTCCGCAACTGGTTGAGGTGGGCCGGGCAATCGCATCCAAATAGGGCAACAGCTGCGTTGCTTTCTTCAAGGGTGAACTCTAGGAAAGGAGGCTCTGTCACCTCGACTTCAGCCCAGGACTCCGTCTCGCCAACGCGAGCGGATGGGATGGGATCCTTCTGCTCGGGAACAAGAAGAGGATGTCTCCACGGCAGAGAACGGGAGCGGACAACATTCAGGTCAAATGGGGGCGCGTCCAGGGTAGAAGCTCGAGCTGCAGGAGCAAACCAAAGTAGCAACGCCCACAGAGCCGGTGCCGGCCACCTTGCCCAGCGCCAATAGGAGGAATAGGGGATCCCTGCCATAGACTTTGCTAACTCACTAGTGTACCGTCCGCTTTGGATTTTGCCAGGGAGTGGCTGAAGCGAAGAGGACGTCATAGCTGCGCAACGCTAACGCGACTGGCCGGCATCGTCTCAGGAACCGTTGGGTCACAGCCGGCGGATCCCATGCCAAACTTTGGTTTAGAATATCTTTAGATTCGAGATTCAGTCTCACTCATTTGAACCTGGGGAGGCCAACCTTTAGCCTTGCCAAGGGTATCCCTCTTCTGCAGCGCTCCACTGGGATCTAGCTTCCTGCCCTTTCCCGTCCTGTTTTGTTCATTATCTCTACCAACTCAGGAGTTTCTTATGGCCGTTCCAAATGGTCATTCCGGCACGCTTCCAGAGCAAGAGGCTTCTTCTATGGGAAAGGACGCCCTCCCGCTAACGCAAACGGGTAACGCTCTAAACCTGGCTCCCCTGCCTGCTGATGGGGCCTCTGCGGCTGCTCAGATGCCGGTACTGCTGGGGGAGAAATCCGGCCCGCCCGTGTTTCCCAGCCCTGTCAAGTTCAGCGAAATTGAGATTGACCACCGTCCGGTTGGGGCTTCAACCCTGAAAGTGGTGGATTACTATGCCGACGGACGTCCAGTTGCTGCTGCAACTCTCAAAGTCGTGGACACTTGGGGGGAGGGACGCCCAACGGTTGCCTCTGGCGCCAAATTCATCCATGATCCCACGCTCAATCGCCCGATAATGGCCGATGGCCTGAAAATTGCCAAAACCTTTATGGGCAACCGACCCATTGAGGCCAGCCCTCTCAAGGTGCTGCGCTAGCCCAGATCCCCAAGGGGGGCCAGGGATCCCCTTGCTAACCTAGGTTAGGGCACAGCAGGGCAGTGAGCATGGAGATCCTGGCGGTTCTCTTGGGGCTGTTGGCGAGCTTGGGAGGAGGAGCGGGCTATCTGGCGGATCAGACGGCGCGGCAGCTTTTGCTGGATCAGTTGGATCGGGCAGAGGTTTTGGAGGTGCGTATTCAAAGCCAGCCCAATTACCGACTGCTGAATGGCCAAGCGGATCGCCTGCTGATTGCCGGTCGCGGGCTCTATCGAGCGCCCTTTCCCCGCATCGAGCTTCTGGAGCTGGAAACCGATCCGGTGGCAATTGACCCCTCTTTTTTCCAGGGGGCTCCCTTGCGCCTGGCGCGACCTCTGCAAGCGGCGGTACGGGTGTTGGTGCGGGAAGAGGACTTGAATGCTGCCCTCAACAAGCCAGAGGTGCTCCGCCAGTTTCAGGATATCCGCGCCGATCTGCCCTTTGGGGGAGCTGGAAGGGAAGCTCGCCGTTTCGATCTGCGTCAGCCCCGCGTCGAGTTTTTGGATCCCAGCCGCATTCAGCTCTCTGCCCTCTTGGTGGAGAAAGACGGCGGTACTGAGCAAAAGGACTCCGTCCCGCTAACGCGAGCGGTGGAGGTGGTGTTTAACACCGGGATCCGCGTGGAAGAAGGGCGCAGCCTAAAGCTGGAGAATCCGGAGTTTGTGATCGGTTCTGTACGGGTTCCCGATGAGATCTCAGCAGCGTTTTTGGGCGGGCTCAATGAGGTGCTTGACCTGCAAGAGCTGGAAGAGATTGGGATCCTGATGCGGGTGCTCAGCCTAGAGATAGAGCCTGACCAGTTGCAGGTGATTGGGTTTGTGCGGGTGGAAGGGTTGGAAAGGACCTCGTCCCGCTAACGGGGATCCCCATTGAGCAGGGATGAGCTCCCCAGGGCTGCGCTCTAGCAGGAGAGCTGCTCTGTCAAACTGGATAAAGATCAGCCAGGCTGGAGATGGGATTATGGCCTTCGATTGGTTTCGCCGCCGCTATACCGACTCTACCGACTCTTCTGGTGAAGCAGAGCCTTCGCCACCGGCCCCGGAACCGGCGGAGATCTCCCCGGAAGACTATTTGGCCTTCGCCAAAGCCGCCTATGCCAACCTGAAGGCCCGTACCGCTGCCCAAGCCCCACCGGCAACCGAGGAGTCCGCCCCGCCTGCGCGAGCAGAATCCGTCCAGCTGCAGCCACCGGCCTCGACTGAGGACTCCGGCCCACTTGCCCAAGCAGAACCCCGTGAACCCGTCCAGTCCTCCACTCCAACACAAGAACCAGCATCTCCAGAATCGCCCCCTGTGCAGCCGGCGGCAGCTCCCTCGTTTTTTGATCTGGCTCCCCGTGCTGCTGAGCGTCTCCAAGCCCTGCAAGCCAGCGCCGTGGATGAGCCCAAACCCGAGCCGGTGACTCCAGCCGTTGCTCCCTCTCCAGAGACGGGGCCGGAAGAGCTGGTCTTCGATGAGGGCTTCCGCTGGTCAGCCGAGATCCTGGCGGCTCAAGGGCGCAAACCGGAAGAGATTTCCGTTGAGGAAATCTCCTGGCTGCAAAAGCTGCGGCGAGGCTTGGGCAAAACCCGCCTTAACCTGATCAACCAGTTGAAAGCCCTGGTAGGCCGCGGCCCTCTGGATCAGAAGGCTGTGGAAGAAATTGAGGCCCTGTTGCTGCAGGCCGATGTGGGGATCGACGCCACCGAGCAGATCATCCAAGCCCTACAAAAGCGCATGCGAGAGGAGGTGGTGCCCCCAGAGGAGGCCGTCAAATACCTCAAGCAGCAGATGCGGCAGATGTTGACGGTGGGGAATCCCACCTTTGCCCCACAACGGGACACGCTCAACATTTGGCTGATTGTCGGGGTGAATGGGGCGGGCAAAACCACCACCATTGGCAAAATTGCCCATGTCGCCCGCAAGTCTGGATACCGCTGTCTGATTGCTGCTGCTGATACTTTCCGGGCTGCTGCTGTGGAGCAGCTCAAGGTTTGGGCAGAGCGAGCAGGGGTAGAGGTAATCGCCAATCCCTCTCCCAATGCCGATCCGGCAGCAGTGGTCTTTGACGCCATCACAGCCGCCAAGGCCAGGGGCACAGAGCTGCTGTTGGTGGACACGGCAGGCCGTCTGCAAAACAAGAAAAACCTGATGGACGAGCTGGCCAAGATCCGCCGCATCGTTGACAAAAAAGCTCCCGAAGCCAAAGTAGAAAGCCTTCTGGTGCTGGATGCCACCCAAGGGCAAAACGGGTTGCGCCAAGCCGAGGTGTTTGCCGAGGCTGCCAAGTTGAGCGGCGTGATCCTGACCAAGCTGGATAGCACCGCCAAGGGGGGGATTGCCCTGGCCATTACGCAGCAGATGAACCTACCCATCCGCTTTATCGGCGCCGGCGAGGGGCTAGAAGATCTGCGGCCTTTTTCCAGCTACGAGTTTGTGGAAGCTCTTCTAAGCGAGTATTGAGGCACCCCCTCTCTGAGAAGGGCCATTGTGAAAGAGAGACACACAGATCCAGGCTTTGTTGGGCGTCGCCCCCGCTTTCTGCCCTGGAGTGCTGCAGTGGTGGGGGCAGGTTTGCTTTGGGCTTGGGGTGGGCACCGCTGGATCCAGAGCGGGTTGAACCTGGTTCGGGCGGGATCCACGCAGGATACAGAAGCTTTGCAGGAATTTGTAACCACCTTGGCTCAGGTGTTGTCGGGGGTGCTGGGCTTTACCCTCTCGGTGGTGGCCATTGTGGTGCAGTTGAGCGCGGATCGCTTCACGCCAAAGGTCACGGAGCTGTTTTTGCGCGAGAAAGTCAATTTCTACCTCTTCTTTTTCCTGATTTTGGCCAATGTGGTCAGTTTGTGGAGTTCGGCAGCCCTGGGCTTTTACGTTCGTGTTGGCGTTGCGGAGCAACACCCTCCAGGGTTGCTCGTCGGGCTGAATCTGCTGCTGGGCACAGCTTCGTTTTTGATGCTGATCCCCTACTTTCGCTTCGTGTTTCACTTTTTGCAGCCGGCTTCGATTATCCATCGCATTGAGCAGCAAGTGCGGCAGGCCATCCTGGGATCCCTTGCTTCCAGGAGATCAGGATCGGACTCCGGATCCAAGAGGGGCTATTTCTCCCGTTGTTCACTGCAACTGCGGCCTCGTCACGACAACGTTGTGCAGCAACAGCGATGCGCAGGAATACAGGGTGCCGTAGGCATAGCAACAGAGCAGCACTCTCCAATGGGCGAATGCTCGCCAGCTCATCAGCGCTGCCTCTCGGCTCTGGATGAAATCAAAAGCATCGCCACCAGTGCTCTCCGTCAGCAGGAGGGGAGCATTCTCCTGGAAGCCTTGGACAGCTTGAAGTCTCTGTGGGTCTTCTATGCTGCTCACAAAGCACAACTGCCCCCTGCCTGGTTTCTCTTTACCCCGGCTCTGCGGCGGGATCCGGACTTTGCTTCGGTGGATAGGGGCCTGCTGGGCCGGATCGAGGCAGAAGGATCCTGGCTGGAGCTGAAGATCCTGCGGCAGTATCAAGCCTTATTTGCCGAAGGGCTAAACGGCATGCGCCAGGCGAGCACCCTGGTGGCCATTCACAGCCGGGAGCTGGGGATCCGCGCCCTGGAAGCCCAACAACTCACGGTAGCGGGGTGGGTGATCAAGTTTTTCAACACCTATCTGCGGGCCGTCATCAACGCGCGAGACATCCGCAGCGGCTACAACCTGCTCAAGCAGTACCGCTTGTTGGCCGAGGCAGCCCTACAACACCGCCAGTCGGCTCTGGTCTTGCAGATTGTTGGCTACTTTCGCTACTACAGCTTAATTGCCTACAAAGCTGGCCTCTTTTTCCTATCTGAAACCTTTGGCTTTGATCTGGGAATGTTGGCCCAGTCGAGCTGTGCTCTGGGCTCTGAAACAACGGAAGCCATTGTGCAAGCCTTGTTACGTCTGGATCAGGATCCCGAAAGCGAGCAACAGGAAACCACCCTGCGTGGGATCCGCAAAACCCAAGTCCGCTTGGCAGCCTATTTCCTCAGTCGTGGCCGGGAGGACTGGGCCAGGCTGATCTATCAGGATATGCAGCACGAGCCCCTGGCGCGCCTACAGAGCATCCACCAAGAGCTGCTCTCTACGGCTGCAGAGTTTTGGGAGTTTACCGACCGGGGGGAGAACTTCTACTACTTGGAGCCCGCTCTTTGGCCCTATGCCGAGCAGTTTTTTAGCTGGTTTCAGGGCTTAACCTTGCCGGCAGATAAGCTGATCGCGTAAGCGGGACGGAGTCCTTAGAGCTCCTCTGGATCTCTGGAGCTTCCCTAAAAAATTCTGCCGATCGCGTAAGCGGGACGGAGTCCTTGTCTAGTCTGGTTAGAGCCGCCCCTTGCTGACTTGTCCCATCGCGTTAGCGGGACGGAGTCCCATGCGTCCTTTCGGCAACCCCAACCGTCTGGGCAGTTCTCCTAGCCGCAGATCCCTGCCGGGATCCAGCTCCTTCGTTCAGTTTCGCCGCGACCCGCACCTAGTGCCCTTTTGGGGCCTAAGCCTACTAGTCATGGGCCTGGCAGTGCCTCTGTTTGTGCTCTCGGGGGCGGATCCCAGTTTGGCTGGCTGCGACGAGAGCTTTTATGCCCAAATGGCCCGCGAGCTGCTGCGGGGAGGGCATTGGCTGGGGCCCACTTTTTTGGGGGAGCCTTTTTTCGAGAAACCCCCTCTGCTCACCTGGAGCGTGGCCCTCAGTTTTGCCCTGTACGGGGTAAACGAGTGGGCAGCGCGGCTGCCAGGGATCCTCGCTGCTTTGCTCTCCATTCCCCTGGTGGGTTGGATTGGGTGGTTTTTTTTGCCGATGCGGGCGGCCTTTTTGGGGATGGCGGTTTTGCCCCTGTGCTACCTCTGGGTGCAGCAGGGGCGGCTGGTGGGGCAGGATGTGCCCTTGACCTTTCTGGAGCTGCTGGGGATCCTGGGGCTGGTCAACGGTATCCGCGGCCACAGGGTTTGGTTTTGGCTAACCGGAGTGGCCTTCGGGCTGGGCCTGCTGATGAAAAGTGCCATGATCCTGCTGCCGGGGGCGGCTTTGATCCCCTATCTCGTGCAGCAACGGCGCCGCTGGATGGGATCCGCCCCATTTTGGCTGGCGCTTGGGCTGGGCTTGGGGATTTTTGGCCTCTGGCTAGGTCCAGCCATGCAGGTGTATGGCCCACAGGTGCTGACCACCCTGGTGGGGAAGGTGTGGGATCTGGGGCAAGAGCCCTTCCATGCGGATGCCACCGGCTGGTACTACTTTTGGCACATTCCCGTTCATGGCTTCCCGTGGACGGTTTTGGCTTTGGTGGGTGGCTTTCTCCTGGTGCGCCAGCAGCCGGGATCCACGCTGCTAATCTGGTCTTTCCCCCTGCTGCTGCTGTTGTTGTTGCAGCTTTATCCCACCAAAACCCCCTACTACACCGTGCAGCTTTACCCTTGGCTGGCTCTCTTGGCCGGGGTAGCCTTGGATCAAGCGTTGGCTATGCGGGGTCGCGTCAGCGGTGCGGA
>NZ_JANSIB010000036.1:0-21988 GCF_047461895.1 Synechococcus sp. R55.8
GCTACTGAAAGCCCGCTCCGTACCGCTTTAGCGGTCGGAGTCGGGTAGTTTACTACGGAGATTTCTCCAGGGGGTTCGCGATTCTTCGACTGGATCCTTTGTTGATGAGGGGAGACAATAGACGAGAGTAGTAAGACGAGAGTAGTAAGACGAGAGTAGTAGCAGGGAAAAGGTTAAAAAACCTGCCTTGGCACTGTAAAACTCAGCAGGAGATTGCGTATGAGCGCTTTTGCCCAAGCTCCCAAAAAGTGTGTTTCCGCCGCTTTCAAAGAAGAGGGCAAGCTGCAAGAGTGTATCCAGCGGCTTTTGAACCGTGGCATTCCCAACGATCGCATCTCCATTATTGGCCGCAACTTTCAAACCGAAGCCAAAATTACCGGGTTTATCACCCGCAAAGAGGTGGTTCTGGACGGTCTGACCAATGGGGCCATCTATGGATCCCTGTTCGGATCCCTGCTGGGGCTGCTCACTGGCGTGGGGGTGCTGTTCATTCCCTTTTTGGGGGCAGTGGTGGCCGCTGGGCCTCTGGGAGCCGCTTTGTTGGGGGCAACGGGCGGCGCTTTGTACGGAGCACTGGGAGCGGGCCTGGGATCCGCCCTGATTGCCTTGGGTATGCCGCAGGAGAAAGCCGCCATCTACCAAACCCGGGTACAGGCGGGCGAGTTCTTGTTGGTGGTGCAAGTACCGGAAGAGAAGTCGGGCGAAATTTACTGGCTGCTGCAGAGTGCTGGCGGAGAGGAAGTTTCCATTGCCGACTTGAACTTGCCCGGTGAGCCAGAGGGAGACTTAACCCCAGAGAGCATCTCGCCGGAAATCCGCGCTGACCTCTCGGAAGAAGCGCAGCAAACCTTTGTGGAAGCCTACAACCAAGCCAAACAAGAGAGCAATAACTCCACCCATGCACTCCTCAAAGCTTGGGAAAAGGTCAAGCAAATTTTCACACGAGATGAGAAAGGGATCTTCTCCAAACGCAAGCCCTAGCCCAAAAAGTTTCCGAAGTAGCGAGAGCACAGTAAAGCGCCATCTCGCCGCTCTGCCTGTACGTGTTCTGGGTCTGCTCCAATTTTTTAGCTGCAACCTTATATCCTGAGAATAGCCCGAAAAACTCTAACCTAACCTTGCAGGGGTGAGCCTATGGCTGCGAGTGACTTCAAGGATTATTACAAGATCCTGGGCGTCAGCAGAGATGCCTCTGCCGAGGAAATCAAGCGCGTCTATCGCAAGCTGGCCCGCCAGTATCACCCCGATGTCAACCCTGGGAATAAGGCGGCAGAGGAGCGCTTCAAGGAGATCAACGAAGCCTACGAGGTGCTCTCTGATCCAGAGAAGCGGCGGCGCTACGACCAGTTTGGGCAGTACTGGCAGCGGGTGGGTACTGGTTCTGCTGCTGGAATGCCCGGCATGGAGGGCTTCGCCCAATACGCCAGCTTCGAGGAGTTTATCAACGAGCTGCTGGGCCGTATGGGATCCCGCCGCAGCGGGTTCCAGGGCTTCGCCGGCGGCTTTGGGCCGTTTGTTTCGGTGGATTTGCCGGGGCAGGATGTGGAGGGCACTCTGGGTCTCAGCTGGGCAGAAGCTTTCCACGGCACCCAGAAACGGCTGAACCTAGATGGAGAAACGCTAACTATCCGCATTCCCCCCGGCGCTAAGCCGGGCAGTCGCATCCGCGTCAAGGGCAAAGGCCAGGTCAGCCCCTTTGGCGGGCCAAGAGGGGATCTCTACCTCACTTTGGAGCTGCCCCCCCATCCCTTCTTCCGCTTTGACGGAGACAACCTGCTCTGCGAGCTGCCCATTACTCCTGACGAGGCGGCTTTGGGAGGGACGGCGGAAGTTCCCACCCCTACGGGTCGCGTGCAACTGAGGATCCCTGCCGGGGTAGACAGCGGCCAAACCCTGCGGCTGCGGGGCCAAGGCTGGCGGGATCCCCAAGGCCAGCGGAGCGACCTGCTGGTGCGGCTGAAGGTGGTGGCACCCAAATCCCTTTCCCAGACCGAGCGGGATCTCTACGAAAAGCTGCGCCAAAGCCGTAGCTGGGATCCCCGCGCCCACTTGCAGGAGGTGAGTCTATGAGTTTGGCCATTGTGCGGGTAGAAGAACGGCTCTATACCTTCGAGCAGGCCACGGAACTGCTGGGGATCCCTCCCCACCTGCTGGAATGGCTGCTGGCCCAAGGCTTAGTGGAGGCCGAGAGCAGCTACCTGACCCCCCAACAGCTTAGGCGGTTGTTGCAAATGAGCCGCCTACACCGAGACTTGGGGCTTAACTGGACGGGGGCAGCGATGGTCTTGGACATGGCTCAGGAAATTGCCCGGCTCAGGGGGCAACTGCGCCACTACCGCGGATTTTGAGGCTGCCCAGCTAACCCATCAAGGAGATAACTCGATGAACCCTATGGAACAGATCATCCGACGTAGCCAGGTGGTGGGCCTGCTGGCCCTCGATGGCAGCACTGCTACCGCATTGGGTACCGTAGAAGAAATCTGGGTTGACCCAACAGGGCGGGTATGCTACTTCACCAGCCAGCAGGGGTACACCCCCCTGGAGCAGATTTCTCTCATCGGGCCAGACGCGCTGCTGACCTACTCTACCGTTTTTGATACCCCCCTAACCCCCATCAGCTCTCTTTACCGTCGCACAGTGCGCATTGGGAATCGAGAGGTCGGCTGGATTGAGGATTTTCTCTTTGACTGGGAGACTGGAGCGATTGCCGCTTATATTCTGGGTGGCAGCATTGCCGAGCCTTGGGGGGGGCGCGCCGTTCTCCTGCCTGAGGACGTGGAAGCCATTGATGTGGACGCGGTGGTGGTTAAGGAGGATGCTCCGCAACGGCTGAAATCGGAAGCGGAAGGCTTAAAGAACTTTTGGAGCGAAAAATCTCGGCAGGTGAAACAGCTTATCCAGCGCATGGGGGATCGCCTCAAGGCGTTGGTTGGCCCACAGGATCCGCCGGAGGTGGTGCGCGTTAAGGTAAAACAGGTGCGGGACGAGCTGGCCAAAGGGGGCAAGTTCGATCTCTCCCTACTGGACGAGGCGGCAGAGTTTCTGCAACACAAGTGGGAAACCTGGCAACATCGCCTCAGCCGCGCCGCTCAGCGCATGCAGGCTGCCCTTCAGGCTGCTTGGGAGAAGCTGACCGAATAGCAAAGAATGACTCTGCAACCTCTGGCCTGCGGTCGCCTCAGATGCTGCACATTTGCTTCCCAACTGCTTCCCAACTCCCCTCTTCCTCTGGGAAAGGGGCTGGGGGGCAACAGCATGAGGTGCTTGGGGAGTCCGTCCCACTGCTCGATCGGAACTGTTGCAAGCCAGTCCTCGACCAAACCCAGCTGACGGACGGCGGCTTTTTCGGCTACGATCTAAAATCGCTGTCAATGCTCGGATCAGGTTTCAAGACCCCCGCAGGGCACCTGTACGGCAGGGAGAAAGATGACTTACGCAATTGTGGAAACCGGCGGTAAGCAGCTTTGGGTGGAGCCGGGGCGTTTTTACGAGGTCGATCGCCTGGCGGAAGTGGAGGAGAACAGCCCCTTCGATTTGTCTCGTGTGCTGTTGATCAACCACGAGGGACAAATCACGTTGGGGCATCCCTACGTTTCGGAGGCGGTCGTCAGGGCACGGGTTTTGCAGCATCGGCGCGGCGATAAAATCATCGTTTACAAGATGAGGCCAAAGAAAAAGACCCGCAAAAAGAGGGGCCATCGGCAACCGCTGACCCGTCTGCTGATCGAGTCTATTGAACTCAATGGGGTGCCCCTAGCCACGGCACCATCCCGTACGGAAGCGGCTCCAGAGTCTAACCCAGAGGCAGCCCCTTCGGCAGCGGCGACAGGGATCCCTGCGGATGAGGAATAAACTCTGAACTCAGGTGTCCTGAATCCCGATTTTTTTATCTCGTTTCTGTTGATCACGCAGTTGCATAGGAGGCGTTATGGCTCATAAGAAGGGAACGGGCAGCACTCGCAACGGTCGAGATTCCAATGCCAAGCGGCTGGGGGTGAAGCGCTATGGGGGCGAGCTGGTGCATCCCGGCCACATTCTGGTCAGGCAGCGGGGCACCAAGTTTCACCCAGGGGTGAACGTGCGCATCGGCGGCGACGACACCTTGTATTCTGTGGTCACCGGCATTGTGACTTTTGAGCGCTATGGCAAGTGGCGGCAAAAGGTGAGTGTCTACCCAGCTGAGGTGGCTGCCCAGTAGGGAAAGGCCCAGCTTTGAAACTGCCTGGGAGAGTTTCTTCCGCAAGAGAAGATTCTCGCTTCTGTCGACCAAGCTGCTTGCCGGGCTGAAAACTGTCTGCTCCAGAGCAGACAGGGTTTTGCTGTTGCTGATTCCTGAACTTTTTTCGTTCTTGAGGATTGGGGCCAGCCGGAAGAGAAGAGGAGCTAGGGATCCCTGCCCCTTCGAGGGCGAAAATGGCAAAAGCGTGGAAGGCAGAAAGCTGATGCGGGTGTATTTGTTTCGCTGGGCAGGGTTGCTTCACCTCATTGCCGGGGTGATGTACCTCTACTGGCGACTGACAGCCGGGCTGATGGATTTGGGATCCCTTTTGTTTTGGGGGGCAGAGCTGTATGTTTGGCTGGCGGCGGTGGGCTTTACCCTCAGCCGCTATCCCCAAGTGCCGAGAGAGACGATCCCATCCCCAGAGGTCCTGCGGCGGTCGTTTTTCCAATTGCCGCGGGTGGATGTACTGGTGCTGCGCCAGTGGGATTCTCTGGAGGCAACCCGGCAAACAGTGCTTTCGGCTCTGCACCTCGACTACCCTTGGGAGCGGTTGTTTGTCCACATTGTGGATCGGGTAGAGGATGAGGAGATGGCCAAGGCGGCCCGGGCCATTCCCTGCGAATACTGGGCCTGCCCTAGCCCCACAGCCGACCCCCTGGCTTATGCAATGGGATCCCCTCATATCCAAGGGGAGTATCTGCTCCTGGTGCAGCCGGGCCATTTTCTCGAGCGGGACTTCCTGTGGCAGACCTTGCCCCACTTTTACGACTCGCCGGAGCGGGCTCCCATCGCCAATCGTATTGGGTTTGTGCAGGCGATGCTGCGCACCCTAGGCCAGCCCAGAGCCGTTCACCCCCTGCAACAGCTTTTGGCGGTGGGATCCGAAGGGTATCAGGCGGCACCCCTGTTGGGTTCTGGCTGTCTCATTCGGCGCAAGGCTTTGGAAGGGATCCCGCAGATCGACATTCGCCGCCCTGTGCAGTTGGGGTGTCAGATGCACTGCCGTGGCTGGCAATCTCAATTGGTTCGCCAAACCCAGGTTACGGGTGTTTTGTTGCCCTTGCGCAACCGCCGCGTTGCTTTGCTGGCTTTGTTTTCGGCCTTGAGGGAAAATCCCTTCTGGGGCAAGCCGACCACACAGCAGCAGCGCTTTCAATACCTGTGGCTGGCCCTCTGGGCTGCCGGTGGGATGGCGGAGCTGGTCTACTTGGCGGTGCCGATGGTCTTTCTCTGCACAGGGTGGATGCCGGTGCCGGCCTTTGACCGGGTCTTCTTCGCGTGGTTTTTGCCTTATGCTCTCCTGGGGCGCATCAGTTGGCTCTTGGCCTTTCCCCCGCATTTGTGGGGGGCAGCTTGGCAGTCGGAACGGCAGACGGGCAGCCAGTTTTTTCAGTCCATCCAGGCGCTGGTGCAAAGTCTGCAGGGAGTGCCCCCCTATCCCGAGCAGCCTTCCCAGCTCTCCTTGGGGCCTCAGGCTCTGGCTATTGTGCTGACTTTTCTGGCTATGGGGGTGGGATCCCTGCGTTCTGCCGGCAGTTGGGATCCCCCTTGGCCTGAGCTGCTGTTTGGCTTGGTCTGGGCCTTCTACAACCTGATGATCCTGACGGTGCGCCCCGACGATCACGATTTTGCCGGCTTTGCTTTTCCCAGCAGCAGCGCCGCTGCGGCGACAGAAGAGAGCGCCGACCCATAGGCTGCCAAGCCAAGACAAGTTCATCGCAAAACCAAATCCCCACATCCATTCAGCTGCTGCATGGATGAAATGGCAGGCTGCCGCGGCAGATGGTGGGCAAACGCTATGCTGTGAGAAGTGTAGGATAAGTGGATCGGCACAGGTTGTCTCCAACTCTCCGGGGAGGTGTACCGGTGGAGAGGGGGGATCCCTGGCCAAGTCGCCCCTCCTGTTTGCAGGATTGAACGCGGTCTTCTAGGTTCAGAACGACACACCTGTGGAGTCAGAGAGACCCCCCCTTCGACTGCTCCCCCTGGGTACGGATCCCTGGCAGCAGGGCTGTGCCTATTGGCTGGAGATGGGATCCCACCGTTTGCTTCTCGATTGCGGGTTGCCCGCTCCTGCCCTCTTTAAGGCTCTGCCAGGGATCCCGGATGCGGTAATCTGCAGCCATGCTCACTTTGACCATGTGCAAGGGCTACCTGCTTTTCATCGTCGTTACCCTCAGGTACCTCTCTACGCCACGCCGGTGACTGCTCATTTGGCCGCTGGTCTGTGGGAGTGTGGCGTTTGGCCAGGCTACGACCGGGACATTCGCTTTCCCCCCTTTCGGGCGCTGCCTTTGGGCCGGGCGCGAGAGATTTTGCCCCATCTGATGCTCACTTTCTTTGCGGCTGGGCATCTGCCGGGAGCGGCGGCAACCCTGCTGCAAAATACCCAAACCACTCCGGCCCAAGCCTGCGTGTACACGGGCGACTGTTCCCTGGCCTCAACTCGCTTTGCCCCCGGCTTGGATCTCATTGCTTTGCGCCACTGGCAGCCGGACGTGTTGCTCATCGAGGCTTCGCTGGGATCCACCCGCCATCCACCCCGTCGTCACCTGGAAAATCGCCTGGTGGAGCGGTTGCTCAGCGCCTTGGAAGCGGGGCAAACGGTGCTGTTCCCCCTGCCAGTGTTGGGGTTGGGGCAGGAGCTGATCTTTCTCCTCAAAGCCCACCACCGCTTTACCCAAGCCCCCCAAGAGCTCAAGATATGGGTGGCGCCGGGGCTGGCGGCAGGCTGCAATCTCTACGAGCGCTTGCTCACCTACCTGCCGGAGCCGGTGCGCAATTTCGCCACCTATCAGCCTTTGTTCTGGGAAGACCGCCTGCAGCCGCGGGTTCAGCCCCTTACCGAAGCGGATCCTCTGCCCCAAGGCTTGCTGCTGTGCGACGCCGATGCTGGGCCTGAGGCTTGGGATCCAATTTGGTCGAGGTTGTTGGCCCAACCGCAGCGCTCCTGTCTGCTGGTGCGGCTGCCAGAGGTGGAACTGGCTACCCCGTTTGAGCGTTGGCCGGCGCCGCTGCGCTCCCGCATTGCCGTTGAATGGATAACCTGGCACAGCCACAACGATGTCGGGCATCTCACCCAGATCATCCACACCTTTCGCCCCCAGCATTTGGTCTTGGTTCACGCCGACCCCAAGCAGGCTCAAGATCTGGCGGATCTGCCGGAGCTGTGCAATCGCTACCATGTCCACTGCCCTCAGCCTGGGCATTGGCTGGAGTTGCCCGATGGGCACCTACAAACCCCAGTTAGGCTCGCGGAGCTGAAGGCCGGTTCCCCCGCCGAGATCAGGGATCCCGCTGTGCGCTACGAGGGGGAGGTGGAAGAAGTTTGGCAGGAGCAGGGCTCGCCGCGGGCTTTGGCGGGGGTACAGGTGCGTCTGCCGCCCCAGATTACCCAGGATCCCCGTTGGCCGGCCTGGGCCGATACCGGCCTGGTGGAAGCCCGCTGGCAGGGATCCGAACTGGTGCTGCGCGGCCTTTCTCCACGGGAGCTGATCCGCCCGGCAGAGGCTGCCCCTTCTCCAGCAGGGATCGTGCCGCGTCCAAAACAGCCTTCTGTATCCAGTCATCACGGTGGCAAAAAGTGCCAAACTTGTCGCTTTGCCCGCCAGATCTTGACTTCCCAAGCCCAAGCCTTTCGCTGCGATCAGGAGCGTTCCCCCCTCTACCGCCTCAGGGTGGATCCCCAGGGGAGCTGCCCCTACCATCAGCCGCAGGAGATCCGCTCTTCCGGTTAGCCGTCAAGCCAGGGAAGCCCAAAGGCTAGAATGGGGCAAGTCGCGGTGCCAACCATGCTTGAGCAAGATTCCTGGGCAAATCATCGCCGTGGGCCGGTCGGATCCCTGGAGCGCCCAGCCGAGGCCTTGGCTGCGGCCAGCCCGCCCGTAGTGCAGATGGTTGGGGTGAGCAAAGTCTATCCACTGCCGGAGGGCAGTTTTCAGGCCCTCTACGATATCGACTTGGCGATCCAGCCGGGAGAGTATTGCGCCATTATGGGGCCCTCTGGATCCGGCAAATCCACCCTGATGAACCTCATCGGCTGCTTGGATCGGCCCAGCTCAGGGCGCTACTGGCTGGATGGGGTGGAAGTTTCCACCCTGACCGATCGCGATTTGGCCCACATTCGCAACCAAAAAATCGGCTTTGTCTTCCAGCAGTTCCATCTCCTGCCCGTCCTGACAGCGCTGGAGAACGTCATGCTGCCCTTGGCCTATGCTGGGATCCCGGAGCCGGAGCAACGCCGGCGGGCCAAGCAAGCCCTAGAACAAGTAGGCTTGGGGAGCAAACTGCAGCAGCGTCCGGCCCAACTCTCCGGCGGCCAGCAGCAGCGGGTGGCGATTGCTCGTGCCATTGTCAACCGACCCCAACTGTTGCTGGCTGATGAGCCGACTGGGGCTCTGGATAGCCATACCGGCCAGGAAGTGCTGAACCTTTTTGCGGAGCTCCACCGGCAGGGCATCACCCTGGTCGTGGTCACCCATGACCTTGAAGTAGCCCAGGCCGCCCAGCGCATTATCCGGGTTGGGGATGGCCGTTTGCTGGATTGAGGAAGACAGGGATCCGCCTGGGGGCAGTTGGGCGGTTCCCAGTTGCAGTGAACTTGCCTGCTGGATGGATCCCCAGCTTCCCTCTCCCTTTGGGTGAAGGTCAAAGGGAATGTCTCAAACGACCCTATCTAGGACGGCCCGGCTTAGGCTACTCTAAACGCAACTGAGGGCTTGGGAAAAGGATCCATCGATGAAACTGATCGAAGATATCATCCGATTTTTGGAAACCCGCCTGGAGGAATTTCTCAGGGCCCACCCCGAGATCGAGCTGCAAGCCCTCGATGAGCAGTTGCGCCAGCAGGAATCGGATACCCTGCAGCTGTTGCAGGAAAGCCGCGTCCAAGAGGAGGCTCTCCAAAAAAGCATTCTCAACTTAGCCGAGGAGATTAAAACCTGGCACTTTCGCATTGAGAAGGCGCAGCGGGCCAATCGTCCCGATCTGGCCGAAGGAGCGCGACGCCGGGAGGCTGAGCTGTTGGAGAGGGGCAGCCAGCTATGGGGTCAAATGAAAGCCCAAAAGGAGAAAATCCAACAAATGGAAGCCCTGCTGCCGCAGATTCGCCAGCGCCGCCAAGAAGTGAAGGCTAAGCTGCAGGAGGTAAGAGCCGCGCAAGCCAAAGGCATCGACAACCCGGACCGGAATTTCAGCCCTTGGGGAAAACCTTTCGAGGCTTGGGATGAATTGGAAGAGCAATTTCGTCAGCTAGAGGTGGAAAACGAATTGAATGACACGAAGAGGAAGGTGCGGGAACAGCAGCGGCGGTAACAGCCTGACCCAAAATCTTGTTAGTTTGCTAATGTTGAATCCAGTCGCAACAGCCAAAATCGAGCTGGGCGGAACTTGTGATCTAAGCCCTTGGTCTCAAGAGCCATAGCCACATCATTTCCAGAACTTTCTCTGGCACCGACCGGGAAGAAAAGTCTCTCCTCTCCCCCAAGAGTGATACGCTATTGGGCATGAATGAGTTGTATCTGAATCACCCCACATTTGGTCTGCTCTACAGCCTGTGTCAGGTCGACGAAAATCAGGCTCTCTTCACCACGCTCTACGCCCAAAGGCTCTTTTTTCGGGTTTACTTCAGGCCCCCGGATAACAGCGGGGATCCTGCTGCCATGGAGGAGTTGGTCTTCGATCCGATTAGCCGTAATGAGGCTCGCCAGCTCATCGAAGAGCAAATGCGCCTGCTGCGCCGTGCTGCCCGCCAAGATGAGCTAGAACAATTGCAGTTGATCTACAAGCAAACCTTTTCCTGAAAGAGGGTTTTCTGAAGGTCTTGCAGGGCTCAGGACGAGGGTTTTGTTCCTCAGATAAGATAGCCACCTAAAACTGAGACAGAAAGCGCAGGTCGCTGGTATAAAACAGGCGGATATCCTGAATGCCGTGGAGGAGCATGGCCATCCGCTCAATGCCGATCCCTGCCGCAAATCCGGTGTAGCGCTCCGGGTCGTAGCCCACCGCTTGAAATACATTGGGATCCACCATGCCGCAGCCGAAGATTTCCAGCCATTTCGAGCCAAAGCGCACGTCCATCTCAGCAGAAGGCTCGGTAAAGGGAAAATAGCTGGGCCGAAAGCGGGTTTCTCGCTTGCCCAATAGGCGGGTGATGAAAGTGTTGAGGGTGCCCTTCAGGTCGGAAAAGGTGAGGTTCTCGCCCACCGCCAAAATTTCCATCTGGTGAAACACAGCGGAGTGGGTGGCATCCACGGTATCGCGGCGCATCACCCGACCGGCATGCACAATGCGCAGCGGCGGCTGGTGTTGCTCCATGTAGCGCACCTGCACCGAGGAGGTTTGGGTACGCATCAGGTAGCCATTGGCCAGGTAGAGGGTATCCTGCATATCCCGCGCCGGATGGTCGGCAGGGGTGTTGAGGGCCTCGAAGTTGTAGTACTCCGTCTCGAGCTCAGGCCCATGCACCACGGTGTAGCCCATTCCCACAAAGATATCGAGCATGCGGTCGATGGTGGCCTGCAGCGGATGGATCCGCCCCAGAGGCCGACGGGGCCCGGGCATAGTGACATCCAGGCGCTCTGCTTCTAAGCGGGCCAGCAGTTGAGCTTCGCCAAGGGCCTGTTTGCGCTGCTCCAGGCTGGATTGGAGAGCTTCTTTGAAGGTGTTGGCCAAAGCGCCGATGGCAGGCCGTTCTTCTGGGGGCAGCTTCCCCATTCCCCCCAAGATTTTGGAGAGCTTACCTTTCTTGCCCAGGTAGTCGATGCGGATCTGTTCCAGAGCCTCCAGACCGTCAGCTTGTTCCACTTGGGCGAGGGCCTCGCTTTGCAGGGTGAGAAGCTGTTGGCGAAGCGTGTCTTTTTCGTCTTGCATGGGGCCGATTCCAAGGGCAGAAGGGATCCCTGGGGGTTGAGGGAATCCCTATAAAAGTATCACAGGAGGGAGCCTGACTGTGCTTTCCCAGCCAGTGGGGATGGCCAGCAGCGGGGAGAATTTGGGGGTTAGCTCTGAGGCGCCGAATCTGGCAGCAGACACCCCAAAGCATCACACCCCGCCGGCCCCTCTGCTGTCAGGGTCAGGTTGCGGTCGTGGCGGGCCAGGGCCGCGAAGAAGTTATCTGTCCGCCGTCTCTGCTTGACCTCGGCCACCAGCCGCTCATAGGTGGGCTTGTCGATTTTCTCAAAAGGCAGGCGGGGGAAGGGGGCATCGAAGCGGGCCAGCAGCGCTGCGCTGATGTAGCCCTCGTCGTCGCGGATGGCTTCGTAGATACGGGATCCCAGAGCTTCCACCTCGTCCTCCCGCAGCTCGATGGTGGCGGAGGTGTTGTGGGTGGTGTAGTACCTCTGAACCTGCATATAGAAGTCAAACTGGGCCAGGGCCGAGAATTGCTCGATCTCGATCTGGCCAGCACCGGGCAGGTTGGCCCATTCTACTTCCACAGGCAGTTCCACCAGCCATTCGGTACAGCGGGGATCAAAGGGGTCGTTGAGCAAGTTCCCGTTTTCATCTTTGTCCGCCTGAGCAGGTACCACCGAGTAGCCATAGTCCAGACAGGCCAGCGCCACCGGGTCATTTTTGGCAAAGGTGATGCGGCGGATGTAGCGTTGGGCTTTGGGCGGGTGCCAGCCGGGAGAGGCGTTGGTGAGCAGCGACTTGGTGCCGGCGGGCTGAACCGTGGTGCAGCGGTTGGGGCGGCGCAGGCTGTGGCGGTCGCAGTAGTCCCAGACCACGCGGTGGACGATCTCCTTCCAGCGGCTGAGGTATTCCCGCTCCTGCTGCTTGAATTCCTTCCCGATGGGGGTATCGGGTCTCCCTTCCTGCCACCAGCGCAGCCATTCAACCCCAAAGGCTTTGACGCAAAAGTCGAACAGGCCTGTGAACGAGACGCCGACGATGGGATCCCATTCCCGCGAACGCTGAAAGCGGGGTTCCACAAAGCGGTGGTGGAGTAGGGCTGCCACCGTGAGGGCTCCCGCCGTGAAGGCTTCCTCTTGCTCTTGCCGGTTGTGGGGATCCAAACGGTTGAGGTGGATCTCGGCCAAGTTGCAATGGAATGTGTGGCCAATAATCTCGCCACAGTTGTGGACAACAAACCCATTGGCATCAAAGCACGCTGGGCCGGGGACAGTACAGTCATACACCGGCTCTACCCCGTCTGCCTCAAGGGCAGCAACCGTCACAGCAAACCGCTCTCGGTTGAGCTGGCGCTTGTAGCCATTCAGCAGTGCCTCTAGCTTTTGGGCTTTGTGCGGTTCCCGAAAGCCGACCCATTCCTGGAACAGATGCAAGTTGTCGTTGGCAATAACCAATTCGTGCTGGGCTTTGCAAGCGTATGGTGCAGGTTGGCGAGCACTGTTCGGCAGCAGGCGATATCCAGCAGGACGGCGATTCTCATACAAAACTGCAATGATGCCCAGCCGCGCCAGCATGCGCTGAACCGCTTTGAGGGTACCCAGATGGCTTTGAGAGAGCCGCACGCTAACCCCTTTCTCCTGATTACCTTGCACGCTGCCATCCGCATCAAAGAGCCCGCACAAGAAGCCTCGATGAAACTGGAAGCTGGTGGCTTCGAGCGCCTCTGTCATCTGCTTTTGTCCGGGCCTCATGCCGAACTGGGCCGCCAGTTTTGCCAACCCCCTGGAGCCGATAACCCGCAACCCAAGCTGCGCATAGTGATATGCCTCTGGCTGGCGGGGCTCGTAACCCACTGCCGTTTGCAAAAGCTGAATCGCATACTGGCTCATTTCGGCTTGGGTATCTTGCCAATAGCGTAATAAAGCCGTGTCGTTCCACGGGGTTGCCGTAAGGCTACCGTCACCCAGCAAATTCCCCAAAAGCCAGCCTTCTTCCCAGGTACCCGCCCCATCCCACGGGGTGAGATCGCGATGGTTGTGCAGCAGGATGCGGTCGCCCGGTTGTAGGCTTTCTGCCGGTACCCACTCGGTGTATTGTGCCTTTTGGGTTTGAGCGGTGACTTTGAGAACCCGATGGTTGCCTGTCAGCCGCAGAGAGAACCCTTCCTTGGTCAAAAGCTTCAGCACAGGCTTAGTACCGGAGTAGAAGAACCCCTCCGGTGTGGTACTGAATAGTTCTCCATTGACATAGGTGCTGTGCTGCTTCCCAATCAGGTCTCTCACCTGGCGCGGCCCATCGCCCGTGTGCACCCAGGTATCGGCTGTCACGCAGGGATTCAGCCCATAGCGCCACAGGCGATCCTGAAGTTCCTCTTCCCCTAGGGAGGGATCCCGTCCCTTTAGCCATTCTCGGGCCGTTCCTGCCTCATAGGCTTTGAGAAAGTCGGGTTTTAGGTCGGGTGGGATAAGGTCGCAATTGGCCCGTGCTACGGCTTCCCCGGCCCACTGGATGGCCCCCTCGCCGGAGTAAAACTGCTTCCGCACGGCCTCAACACATTCTTCCCGCGTCGGCTTGCGGTGAAACACCCGCGTGTGGTTGGCCATGCGCAGGGCATCTCGCTCGGGGTCAATTCTCCAGTTGCCGTTTTCGTCCTGCTGCCAGAGGTTGTCTTTGGCGGTGGATCCCAGCTGGTCGTCGGCAGCAAACTGACGAATGCCAGCGCTACGACGAATGTTTCCCGCCACCACCACCACCGCCGCCTCGTCGATGAGCAAACAGCACTCCACCGAGTTCAGTTGCCGACCTACCGCCCTGTTGAGGATGGCGGCACAGCGCTCGTACAAGCCGGGCAGCTTAATGGGGTTGGCTACGCCCCCAAACCCTTTCAGCCGCTCCCCAGCCGGGCGGACATCGCTCAAGTCCACTGTCACTTCCACCTGACCGCCAAAGCCGGGATCCGAGGCCAGCTCCAGCAGCGCTTGGTAGGACTCCACCCAGCCGCGGCGACTGTCTCCCACCTGGATGTGCACCTGGGATCCCTGCCGTTGGATGCGGGTGTGCTCCTGCCGCTCTTCGGGAGGGGTGGCGCCGATGGATCCCTTCACGTGAACCCGCAGGCGGTTGACAATGGGGGGCAACTGGCGGATGAACTGGGGTTCCAGCACCGCTCCTGTGCCGCAGCCCATCATGGCCAGATCCATCATCAGGCCAAAGGCCCGCCAGTCCACCACCGCCAAACTGGTGCAGTTGTAGGCACCGGAGAAGTTTTCCGGCTTCTGGATCCAGTCGGTGCCCATCACCCACAAGGCTCGACCGGAGATCAACGCCTTCAACTGCCGCTGCAGACGTTCTACCAACTGCCGCTCCTGAGGGGTGAAGCGCCCCAACCGGGCAATATCGGCCAAGGTGCGATCGCAAACCTCGCTCCAAGTCTCGCGGCTGCCATCTGGGCGGCGACGGCTGTAGGTGCGGTAGAACACCGGGCTGGCCGCCGGGGCTGTGGCCGGAAACTCGCCTGGAGGCGCGGCTCCCATCGTCTGGGCGGGATCAAGTCCCTGCACTTCTTCGCTCTGTTCGCCTGAGTGGGACGAAATCCACACCATAGCCACACCCCTCCTGCAAAGCTCCCCTGCTAAAGCTCGGTCGTTCCAACTTTTGAGTGCTGGTTGGCCCCGCCGACCCAATGCCCAACCACGTTATCACAATCTTCGGGGGTCTGGTGTTGTAGGTAGTGTTGTGCTCCGAGGAGATCCTCAAGATCCTCTAGGGATAGGGCAGGGCCCGCTGTCTGCCGGGGGAGCCGCAAGGGAACGGAAGGCCCGGCAGAAGGGCTACAGTGGAGGAGAGGGATCCCAAGTTAAGGGGCTGCTTGTCGTCTTCAACGGCACCTTCCTGGGCCTTCTCCCCAGTGAGAGCTGTGTAAGGAGTTGTATCGTCATGACCAGTCGCCTGCGCATCGGTAGCTTGTGGGGGATCCCCTTTTTCATCGACTACACCTGGTTCCCGGCGGCCCTCCTGCTGGTGCTCTCCTACGGGGTGTTGACGGCGATGGGGTTGTTTCTTTCTCTGCTGGCCCATGAGTTGGCCCACAGCTTGGTGGCCCGCGCCTATGGGGTACGGGTTAACTCGATAACCCTATTTATTTTTGGGGGTATGGCGGCGATTGAGCGGGAAGTTCCCCGCCCCCTTGGGGCTTTTTGCGTGGCGGTGGCAGGCCCTCTCCTCAGCTTGGGTCTGTTTGTTTTCTTCAGCGTGGCCCGGGCTTGGGCTGTGCCGGAGTCGATGCTGGCCTCAACCCTCACCAGCTTGGCTGCCATCAACCTGACGATTGCCCTGTTTAACCTGCTGCCGGGCCTGCCTCTGGATGGGGGGCAAATGCTCAAGGCGGCCATCTGGGGTTGGACAGGGGATCGGCAAAAGGGTATGCTGTGGGCGGCCCGAGCCGGCCAGGGGGTGGGCTGGGGTTTGGTGGGGCTAGGTCTGCTGGTGGTATTTTGGGGGAGCCTCAACGGCCTCTGGGTGGGGTTGATCGGCCTGTTTATTTTGAACACCGCCCGCCGCTACAGCCAGTACGCGCAACTGCAGCAGGTGCTGGCCCGCCTGAAAGCTGCAGATGTGATGACCCGCCAGTTTCGGGTTTTGGACGCGAGCATGAGCCTGCGGGAGTTTGTGGATCGCTATCTGGTGCCTTCTTCTCTCAGGCCGGAAGCCCCAACTCAACCGGCGGACGTTTATTTTGCCGAGGAAGATGGCCGCTACCGTGGGCTGGTCAGGCCAGAATTGCTCAACGACATCGAGCGCAGCCAGTGGGATCGCCTCACCCTCAAGGCTATTCTCAAGCCGATGGAGCAACTGCAGGGGGTACGAGAAGAGACCCCCATTCCCCAGGTAATTCAGATGATGCGCCAGGCAGAACCCCGCCGCATTTTGGTTTTCACGCCCACCGGCGCCATTGCCGGCTTGATCGACCGGGGGGATGTGGTGGCCATGGCTGCCCGGCAGTTGGGGGTCGTGCTGCCCCAAGAGGTGGTGCAGCGGGTGCGCGATAGCGAAGAATGGCCCCCTGGATTTCTGGTGGAGGACAATCTGGCCGGAGAGGGATCCCCCAGTCTGGCTTGGCAGGGATCCCCGGATCTGCGCAATGAGCCTTAGGGGGATGTCTGGACAGGGAGCAGCCCAAGGTACCTAGGTTCTCCCTCTACCACAAAAGGGGTTGGGATCTGCAAGGTGGGGAGAGAAGGCCGAGAAAAGTAGTCTCAGATACTATTTCCCGGAGCCCCTCTCCATCTACAATTAAGACTGTTCTCCATCAGTTAAGAATTTTGAACCGCTCTCCTCGTCTTTTGCCCGCCTACACCCACCGACTGAGCAACGGGTTAGGCGTTATCGTTCATCCCATCCCCATTGCCGATTCTGTAACCGTTGATGTCTGGGTACGGACAGGTGGACGCCATGAGCCGCCGGAGTGGCTGGGCCTATCCCATTTTTTGGAACACATGGTGTTTAAGGGCAGCGAGCGGCTGGCCCCTGGTGAGCTGGATTGGGCCGTGGAAGGACGGGGCGGAGTTACCAATGCTGCCACCGGCCAAGACTACACCCATTACTACATTACGGTGGCTGCTGCTGACCTAGCGGATACCTTGCCCTACTTGGCAGAGGTGGTTTTGCGGGCCGGGATCCCGGATCCAGAGTTTGAGCGGGAGCGGCAGGTGGTTCTGGAGGAAATTCGCCGCGCCGCCGACAACCCGGACTACACGGCCTATCAGCTCTTGATGGAGACCGCCTATGGGGAGCATCCCTATGGACGACCGGTGTTGGGCACACCGGAGAGCCTGATGCAACTGACCCCTGAACTGATGCGCGCCTACCACCGCGCTTGGTATCGCCCTGAATCCATGACGGTGGTGGTGACGGGTGGCATCGATCCTGAGCAGGCGTTGGCCTTGGTGGAGGAGCAGTTTGGCAGCTCTGCTGCTGGGCCAGCACCGGTCAGCCCCCCCATTCCGCCCCAGCCTCGTCCCCAAGGGATCCTGCGCCGGGAGAGCGACCATGCCCGCTTGGAGCAAGCCCGTCTGAAATTGGCCTGGCCTACCGTTGGCATTGACGATTGGCAACAAGCCTGTGGCCTGGAGATGTTGGCTTCTCTGCTGGGAGATGGCCGTACTTCGCGGCTGGTGCATCTGCTGCGGGAACAGCGGGGCTGGGTGAGGGCCATTGGCTGTTCTTCGCTGGTGTTGAAGGAGGGGGGACTGTTTTGTATTGGGGCTCAACTGGAGCCGGAGGATGTGGCGCGGGTGGAGGCGACGATTCTGCACGAGATCGAAAAGCTGCAGCAGGATGGCATTGGCCAAGCGGAGTTGGATCGCACCCGGCGTATGCTCACCCATGAGTTCCTGTTCTCCGCCGAGTCCCCCAGTCAATTGGCGGGCATCTATGGCTACTACGAGACACTGGGCGGGGTGCAGCGCATTCAAGAGTACCTGGAGCTGTTGCAATCTTTTACCCCGGCTCAGATCCGGGAATTGGCCCAGCAGTACTTGTCTCCGGAGGCCTATGTGGTCACCGTTCTCAAGCCGACTGCCCTCGATCCAGCAATGGCCTCGGAGCTGCAACTGGCCTGTCGGTGAGCGCTGCCTCGACGCTCTGGACTCTTGACTTTCGGATTTTGGACGGGATCCCTTGCCTGCATGAACTCTGCTCTGCTTGCCACCCAACGTGGCCGTTTACAGCGCGTCCTTTTGGCCAATGGCATCACGCTGTTGCTGGGCCAGAACCCAACGGTGGAGATCTTGGCTGCCCACTGTTTTTTCCGCGGTGGTAGCCGGGCAGAGCGGCCGCAACAGGCGGGGGTGAGCCACTTGATGGCGGCTGTCCTCACCAAAGGCACGCATCGGCGCAACTCCCAGGCCATTGCTGCTGCGGTGGAATCGCTGGGAGCCTCGCTATCGGTGGACAGTTCTGCCGACTATTTCGAGGTGAGCCTGCGCTGTGTGGCTGCCGATTTCCCGGAGTTGCTGGATTTGCTTGCGGAGACGCTGCGGGATCCCAGTTTTCCTGAAGAGGAGGTGGCGCGAGAGCAGGCGTTGATGCTGCAGGCCATCCGCGCCCAACAGGAACGGCCCTTCAGCTTGGCTTTCGAGCAGGTGCAACAAGCCCTCTATGGGGATCATCCCTACGCTCTGCCGGGGTTGGGACGGCTGGAGACGGTGGGATCCCTGACCCGCGAGGATTTGGTAGCCTATCACGCGGCCTACTGTCGTCCCAATGGAATGGTGATGGTGGTGATCGGCCCAGAGCCGCCGGAGCAGATGGCTGCCCAGGTGGAAGCGGCTTTGGGAGACTGGGTTGTTCCCGGCCCCTCTCCAGAGGATCGGGATGTTCCCCTGCCCCCTCTGAGGGATCCCCAACTGCTGAGGTTGCCCCAGCCCACTCAGCAGACAACAATCTTGATTGGGTTTCGCGGATCCCCTGCTGCTTCTGCGGATTATCCGGCCCTGAAACTGTTGGCCACCTACTTGGGCAGCGGTCTATCCAGCCGTCTGTTTGTGGAACTGCGGGAGCGCTGTGGCCTGGCCTATGAGGTCTCGGCTTTTTTTGCCACCCGCCGGGATCCCGCCCCTTTTGGGGTTTACATGGGCACTGCAGCAGAGAACACCCAGGTGGCTCTGGAACGCCTACAAGCAGAAATCCACCGTCTGCAGGCCAATCCGCTCGACCTGGCAGAGGTGGAAATGGCGCAGCGCAAACTTCTAGGCCAGTATGCCCTCAGCAAACAAACCAATGCCCAGGTGGCTCAACTGGCGGGCTGGTACGAGATTTTGGGCTTGGGCATGGAGTTTGACCGGCAGTATTTGCAGGGGGTCAGGCAGCTCACCCCAGAGCAGCTCCATCAAGCCGCAAAAACCTACCTGACCAACTCGGCCATTGCTCTGGTGGGGCCGGAAGCCGCCTTGGCAGAGGTTGAGCTGGTGTTTTAAGCTGAGCAAACCATGAGGAAAACTAAGATCTGGCAAACATGGCCATTTCGATTCAAACGGGGACATTGCGCCCACACCTCAATAAAACACCTAAATAAAAAAATGTTGAAAATGTTGAATGCGCAGTGCCGGAAAGCTTTTTTTAGGAGCCCATGTGTCTCACCCTGGCCTGAAGTAACCATAACTCTGGATTGAGGTCACGATTGTGGGTCAATCTCGAGATGTCCAAGAAAACGATGGGGATCGTTTCTGAATAGCAGCCCTCTGAGAAAACTGGCGTTTTTCCTTTCTTTATCTTGCTTGAGCTTTTTGTGGTTGGTAGGCACAGTAGATCACCCGCAGGGGATACCCAGAAAGAAGAGTCTGCACTGCTCAGGCGGCTGGAAGAGCGGTTTTCCTTTGCGTTTTGCTCCTATCGGCGTCCCTTTCGGCAGCCCCTGCGTACCCACCACGGACTGTGGTCCGTGCGCGAAGGGATCCTGATCCGACTTACAGATCGGGAGACAGGCTGTCAGGGATATGGGGAAATTGCTCCCATCCCTTGGTTTGGCAGCGAAACCCTGGAGCAGGCTCTGGCGTTTTGTCGGCAGCTGCCCCCTCTTTTGTCGGAGGCGTATATTTTGGGGATCCCAGAAGCACTGCCGGCCTGCCGGTTTGGGTTGGAAGGCGCTTGGCTGGCCTGTCGGGATCCCGATTGGTTGAACAAGGATCTCTCTCTACTCTCTTTCTGTGAACTTTTGGGGGAGACCCTGCCGCCGGAATCTTACAAGGACTCCTACAAGGACTCCGTCCCACTCACGCGGTCGGTGTACAAGCTCAAGGTGGGGAGGGATCCCATGCAGCAGGAGTTGGAGAAGCTGGAGCAATGGCTGGAGCGGTTGCCACCAGGATCCCATCTGCGTTTGGATGCCAATGGGGGGTTAACGCTTGCGGAGGCCCACCGGTGGCTGATGGTTTGTGATCGGCTCAACCAGGCCTCGCCGGTCAAGATTGAGTTTTTGGAGCAGCCTCTGCCGCCGGATCAGCACGCCCATTTGGTGGAGCTCAGCCGCCAGTACCAAACCCCCGTTGCTTTGGATGAATCGGTGGCCTGCCTGGAGCAGTTGCAAGCGATCCATCGGTCAGGATGGAAAGGGATCCTGGTGGTGAAGCCGTCTCTGGTGGGCTCCTGCATTGCGCTGCGAGAGTATCTCAGCTGCCATCCCGGCCTGGATCTGGTCTTTTCTTCGGCGCTGGAGACTCCCATCGGCGCCTGGCACGGGTTGGCTTGGGCGGGATCCCTGCAAGCCAAAACCGCCTCTCCCCGGGCCGTGGGATGGGGGGTAGGGGAGTTTTTCCAGGAAGGGGATCCCCTGACCTTGACCCAGCTCTCAGCCCAGGAGCGGGCTGCCCTCATGCAGGCGGTGTGGGAGCGCTACAGCCGGCCCTAGACTGCGGCGGCCTGTTGTTTGGCGTATTCCTGCCGCAGATAGGCCTGGATAAAATGCATCAGCTCCTCCGGCTCGCCGTTCATAAAGGCCTCGACATTGTAGGTTTCGGCGTTGGTGCGGTGATCCTTGATCAACTTGTAAGGATCGAAGGTGTAGGTGCGAATACGCCCCCCAAAGCCCTGAGTCACCATCTCGCCGCGAATCTCGGCCAGCTTTTGTCTGCGTTTTTCTTCTTCCATCTCGATCAGCTTGGCCTTCAAGATCTGGATGGCCCGCTCTTTGTTTTGCAGTTGGGAGCGCTCCTCGGTGCAGCGCACGGCAATGCCGGTGGGCTTGTGGATCACCCGCACCGCTGTTTCCACTTTGTTCACGTTTTGGCCACCTGCCCCACCTGAGCGGGAGGTCTCGAACTCCAGATCTTCCATCTTCAGCTCATACTCGCTTTCCTCTTCCAGAATCGGCATCACCTCTACGCCAGCAAAGCTGGTTTGCCGTTTGCCGTTGGCGTTGAAGGGGCTGATGCGCTCCATGCGGTGGTTGCCCTTCTCGGCAGAGAGATAACCATAGGCGTAGGGGCCTTCGATCAGCAGGGTGGCGGACTTGATGCCGGCTTCGGCACCTTCGGAGTATTCCGAGAGGCTGACCTTGTAGCCCTGGTTTTCGGCCCAGCGGGTGTACATTTTCAGGAGCATTTCCGCCCAGTCCTGGGCGTCGGTTCCCCCTGCGCCGGCGGTGATGGTGAGGATGGCACCGTTTTTGTCGTAGGGGCCGGAGAGCAGTTGCTGTAGCTCCCACTGGCCCAACTCCCGCTCCACCACTGCCAGGGATCCCGCTGTCTCGGCTAAGAGTTCCGGATCGGGCTCTTCTTGGAGCAGCTCAAGGGCGCTGGCGGCATCTTCCAGGCGATCCTTCCAGCGGTGCACCTGATCCCAGGAGGCCTTGAGGCTGTTGAGCTTTTGCAGGTGGCGGCGGGCTGCCTCTACATCATTCCAAAACTGCGGCTGCGAGGCTTCTTGCTCTAGGATGGCAATCTGTTGCTCCAAGTGGGGCAGGTCAAAGATAGTCCTGAGCGTTGCTCAGGCGCAAGGTGAGCGATTCTAGGGTGCGTCTTAGATCGGCAAGTTCCATAGAGAGCAGCAAGCTGTTTGCGCGTCGGATCCCATCCTAACCTGTGGGCCGGCAACTCAATCAAGGGATGGAGCCCTTCTGTGGGGCAGTTCCTGGCCGTTCCCATTGCAACAGCATTGCGATCCCTTGTCCATAGCAACAACCCCGCCAGAGGCAGGACGGAGTCCTTTGGCTTCTGCCGAAAGATCCCTGTTGAGGTGGCTCAAGCCTATAGCAGAATAAAGAATTCGGTTTCGGAGGCTGCGATGCTGAAGGTCTTTTCCTTGCTTTCCGGGCTGGTTTTGGCGGGAGGAGTGGCTGCTTTGGCCATCACCAATCCCACCTTAGAAGAGCATGCCTCTAACCCCCAAAACCCTGAACTTTGCTGAATTTACTGAGCT
>NZ_JANSIB010000037.1:0-21672 GCF_047461895.1 Synechococcus sp. R55.8
CTCCAAGCGTTCCGCGACCAACCCCAGGGAAGTTAGGAAGCCATGAAGGACGGCTGCAGACAGACTACACTGGGGCTGGGTGAGAGATGAAAACCAAATCTTTCACTGCGTCGAGGATGGGGCGAACGCCCGACGTCGAGAATCCCTGCCCCTTGGGGCGGAGAGTATGCCAAAGTTGTTCCAAACAGCAACAAGTCCGGGCTCTCTTCTTCTCACCTGTTGCCTCAGCGTTGCCCAGCAACAAATAAGGCTCAGATCCGACGGAGATCTGGCTGAGAGGGCATTGACTTGCAGAGGAACCCGCAGAATAGCTCCACACAGGTATGGTTCAGTCTGTTCCCCCTCATTCCGATAGAGCTGGGCCAATATCTCCCCTGGTGGCCCTGCAAGCAACCTTGCAGCAGATGCGGGAGCAGAGCGATGCCAACACCCTCGTTCAGCTCACGCTGGAGTATGTCAAGGCGGTGTTTGGGGCGCCGCTGGTCTGGCTGGCCTTTTACGATTATCAAAATCACCAGTTGGTGGGCCAGGGGGGAGTGACCCTTCTTGAGGATCAAACCCTACTGCGAGCGGTGCATCCTCTACAGCCGGGGGAGATCCTGGAGCAGGTGGTGATCGAGCAGCGACCGATCAGCCTGCCTGACCTCTCTCAGGAGCCGCGCATGGGCATTTGGCAGCGGGAGGCCAGGCGACTGGGCGGGATCCAGGGCTGTTTCATTTATCCCTTCTCGGCCTACGGCCCGCTGTCGCGAACGGCAGTAGGACGGCGGCGCTGCTTGGGGATCCTGATGTTGGGATCCCAAATGTGGGGGGTTACCACCCATGAGGACGAAAAGGCTCTCTTGGGAATTTTGCTGGGGCAGTTGGCAGCCTCTCTGCAGGAGTTGGAAAACGCTTGGCAGCAGCAGACCGAAAAGCGCCTTGAGGATCCGCTCCTGAGGTTGGGAACGGCGATGCGCCAGGCGGGATCCCTGCAGGAACGGGTCAGCTGGGTGAAGCAAGAGCTACAGTCTTTCCTGGGCGCCGTCCACATTCAGGTGTATTGGCACGAGCGCGGCCAGGGGCAGTTCGTCCCCCATGGAAGCGCCCCCAAAGCTGTTGGCAACAGCGGGGGGACGGAGTCCTCTCAGCCCCCTGTTCCCAAAGGGGCTAAAGTCGGAGCAGGGCCAACAGGGGAGGTCAGCCTTTCGCTGCGGGAATTGGGGGACATGTACTACACCCTCGCCGATGGTCAGGTGGTGGTGGGCGGCACAGGGACGACTCGCTCTGAGGTTCCCCCCAAGCTGATGCAGCAGTTGCGGGCCCAGGCCGTTTTGGCGGCCCCGATTTTGCTGGAAAAGGATCTGCTGGGGTTCATCTGGGTGCAATCGGATGTGCCCCGTACCTGGCAAGCCGCTGAGCGACAGTTGGTAGCTGCTGCCGCCAATGGGTTGGCCTTGGCTGCCCCCCTAGAAAATCTGGATCGCCGCATTCGCCAGTTGGCCGATGACCAAGAGTTTGTGCAACAGGTGGGCCGCTCGCTTTACAACCCGGCGGAGCTGCAACAGGCTCTCCAGCAAGCCGTTGTCGGCCTGGCCCAGCGCCTGAAAGTCGGTGCAGTGGCCGTGTTGACGGTGGATCCCGACAGCCCCATCCCCCGCCTCTTCTACGAGTACCGCAGGGAAGGCAAGCAGACTTTGCCACAGCAGCTCAGCCCTCTGAGCGACCAGGACTGGCAGGATCTCATGCGCAGCGAGGTGGTCGTGGCAGAAAACTACGACCAAGATCTGCGCCTGCTCTCTTGGCGGCAGGAACTGGCAGGGGTTCGTTCCTTGATGCTGACCCACACCGGGGTCGGCGGTACCGCCACCACACCTGTGGAAGGGCTGCTCTTGGTGTTGCATCCCCAGCTACGGGCCTGGAGCCGGGAAGAGCGGCAACTGCTGCGGGGGATCGCCCAACAGGTGGGGGTGATCCTGCGGCAAATTCGGTCAGAACAACGCCGGCAACGACAAGAGCAGTTGCTCAAGGGCCTGATCACCACTTGTTTAACCTTGCAAAACTCGGCCACCTTGTCAGATCTGTACACCACTACCACTCGACAGACGGCCCAATTGCTGGGGATCCCTCTGGCGCTGGTGGTCAGTTGGCAGCCGGGGGAAAGCCGGGCTCAGCTCCAGGGGCCTTTTACTACCGCTGCCGGGACGGAGACCGGCTCCACCGAGATCGACCTGCAAGATCCCCTACTGGCCTACGCGCTGCAGTCGGCAGAACCTCTGCCGCTCACCCAGGAGCAGATCCCCCCTGCCAGCCGCACTTGGCTCAGTCGCGTCAGCGGTGCGGAGCACTTTGCTGCCGGCCTGGGATCCTGGCTGCTGGTGGCGCTGGGGGAGACAAACTCCTCGCAGGCGGGAGCTTTGGGAGTTTTGATCTTGGGGGCAGAAGCGGGCAAGGTTTGGGATCCCGACGAGCGGGCGGCTGTGATGTTGATCGCCCAGACCTGCGGCTGGACGGTGCGGCGCTTGCTCTGGATGCAAACTTTGCAAGAGCAGCAGGAGGTGCTCAGGGAGTTGAACTGGTACAAACACCGCCGCCTGATGGACATGCAGAATGCCCTTCTGGACAGCCTGCGCCGCCTGGGTCAGGTGCCGGAGATTCCCGGAGACGAAGCCACCCGCTGGCAAAAGGTGGTGGAGATCGGCAGAGGGCTGCGGGATCTGACCGTCTCCACAGGGCCGTTGTTGCAGTCGGAAACTTGGCAGGTGCAGCCGCAGTTGCGGTCGGTGCCCTTGGCAACCTTGGTGCGCAAAAGCCTACGCCGAGTGGAGGCCCTGACCCAAAAACGCAAGTTATGGCCGCGGGCCCATGGGGACATGAGCATTGCCGTCCAGGGGGATCCCGAACGACTGGAGATGGTGCTCTGGGAGGTGTTGACAGCCGCTATTTTGCGCAGCCCGGAAGGGGGGCGGCTGGATCTGTGGAGCCAAGCCAGCGTTCGCGATAGCGATGCGGAGCCCTTTGGCTATGCAGAGCTGCTGGTGGTGGATCAGGGCAGCTTCGACCCTCACCTGATGGCCGCCCTTCAGTTGGATCCGAACCAGGTGATCTACGCGGATCCTCTGCTCAAGTCGCCTCTATCGGTAAGTCCTGGTCTGGAACTCAGCCTGTGTCAACGGGTGGTGCAGCGGATGGGGGGCCAGCTCTCCTTTTACCTCTCTTCCGATGGGCGTTGTGTCTCTCGGCTGCTCCTGCCGATGGGCAGCGACGAGCCCCATCCCCCTGGGTAGGAAAAAGCTGTGTTGCCGGTCACCTTAGGGGGACAAGGTTCTGAGCAGCCAAAACAGGGGCAGTAGAGCCAGTAGGCCGCGATCCAGCCGCCGCAGTTGTAGGCGGTGCCAGCGCAGGGGATGGTCTGGGCCGGTCAGCCCACGGGCCTGCATTGCCATAGCCGTCTGTTCGGCACGCAGGAGCAAGTTTTCAAAAAAGCGCTCCACCAAGGCCAGCAGGGTTTGCATCCCGCCCCGGAAACTCAGGGATCCCCAGCGCACATCCCGAGTTCGCACCGCCCGCGCCAAGTTTTGCACCTCTTCCATCACCAAAGGCAGAAAGCGCAGCGCCAAGGTGAGGGTGAGAATTACTTCGGCAATCGGCCAGCTCCAACGCTTGAGAGGCTGCAACCATTGGCCGATCCCCTCGGCAATTTCTTCGGGGGCTGTGGTCAACAGAAACAAATGGGTAGCGTAGAGCAACGTAAAAATGAGGGTGCCCAGCCGCAGCGCCACCGATAGAGAACGGCGGGAGACCTGAAAGGTTCGTCCCAATAGGGAAAACTGAACCAGGCGGTAGCGATAAGGAGTTTGCCAGGCACGGGTTTGCGCCCGCCAGGCACGGTCTGGGGATCCCTGTTCTACGGCCAAGTCGAAGTGCCCTGCACCGCTAACGGGAACAGCGGGGATCCCGGTCAGCCCATAGCCCACCACCTGCATATCCTGCCGTTGCGATTGGGGAAAAACCCCCAATCCATCCGGCGCCAAGCTGGTGATCCCAAAGGTGAGCAGGCTCAGGGCCAGCACCAGGGAGAGTTGGCCCGACCAAACCCGGCGCGGCAGACGGGCCGCCACAGTTAGCAGCAGAAGAGCCACCACCACGGCCAAGCGCCAACCATTGCCGGCCAAAATGGGGCTGAGGAGAAAGCTGAGCAGCCAGGCCAGCTTAACCCGCGGATCCAGGCAATGTAGCCAGGTGCGAGGCTCTTCCAGATAAATCCCCAGCGGGGCATTGCGCAGAATATCCACAACAGTTGAGAAGGAAGCAGACTATACCCCTTAAAAGGGCGGGACCGAGAACTCCATCCCCGTAGCGCGGTCGCAGCAGCGTTGCGGAGCAATAACAGCTGGCAGCAAGGGAGAGCTAGAGCCGTTCCACCAGACGGGTGGAGCCCGACTGGGCGGCGACCCATCCCCCGGGCGCGCCATCTCGCTCAATGCGCAGCCAGACGGGCACCTGTCCCTCCCCAGCCTGCACCTCCACCACCCGCAGCAGGGCTTGGCGTGGGGCTGTCCCGACAATGGCTCCCGTCAGGCTGGGTTGCTGGCGAATGTTGAGGCCATCGTTGGAGACCACCCGCACCTGTTGTACTCCTTGCCACTCCGCCAGAGGGCCGGTTAGCTCAGGCGGGGGAGTGAGTTCCGTCTGGCCGGGATTGTCGTTCGCGGAGGCGTCGCGTAGCGATATGTCAACCGGCGGCTGCTCAATTTGCACCTGGGGTTGCTCCAGCGGTGGTGCCGGCGGCGGCGTGAAGAGGCCCCGCAACATTTGCCAGATGACCAGCAGGGAGAGAATGCCCACACCGACCACCCCGGCCATTCGCGCCAGCGGTGCGGAGCCCAAACGAACGCCAGCGGGAAAGGTAGGACGCTTACGGCCCCCCAAGCGGCTGCGGCGGTAACGCTCCACATCCTGCAAACCGATCGCGCCAGCGGACCTTAGGCCCTGGACTCCGTCCCCCTGAGGGGAACGGTCTTGGGCGCGTTCGCGACAGCGGTGCGGAGCACTAGAACTCTCATCCGCAAGAGCAGAGACGCCCGCCTTGGGGGTGCTCCGGTAGGAGGGCAAATCCGAGAGGCGCGGGGGTTCTGGCGGGGGCATCACTCCTCCCCGTTGCCAAGGGGTGGGGGGGCGCTGCAATTCTTGGGTTGGATTAGGGGGGCGCACGCCACCCACCACGGCAGGCAAATGAGGTGGGGGATGGGGGACTTGGGGAGAGAGCATCCCCGCCGGCGGATCCTCGCGGCGGGGCATTTCGTCCAGGTAAGCTTGTACTTGGGGGTTGTCGAAGTAGGCTTGCAACGTCACTTGGGCGGCTTCCAGACCGCGAAATTCCGGGAACACCTCCTCCTGAAACCATTTTTCTGTGAAGCGGCACAGACCCGGCAGATGGTCGGGAGAACCGGCGGAGTGTTCTTCGATAAACTGCAAGGCCTCTACTTCTTGGGTGGAGCGCAGATGGGCGAGCGCGTCTTCGGTCTGCCCCAGCAACAGACTACAGATGGCCTGCTCCAGATGCACATCCTGCCGCTGCGCCAGACGAGCCAGGTAGCTGCGAGCACGCCGCACCAGGGCCGGACGATTTTCCAGATAACCTGCCGCCAGCAACACCTGCACGGCCAGGTAGGCGGCTACCATCGAGGGACGCTCAGCCTCCTGCTCGAACAGCTCTTGCTGTTCTTTGAGGGTGAGGTGGCGACGTACCCGTTGGATAAAGCGCAGGAAATCTTCGGTGCTGAGGCCAGAGCCATCTTGCCCCATCCCCTCGATGCCGCCCCGTTCGTCCAGCATGGCTTTGAGGAGAGCCAGTCCCTGCTGTCGCTCCCCGTTCCCATCAGCGGTGTGTCTTCCAGCTTGGGCGGGAGCACTTTGGCTGAGGAGTTGCAAAATGCGATAGGGACGCAGCTTGCCCAAATCGATACGGATCTCCGCTTGCATCTGCGGAAAGGCCTGATACTCCTCCAGCTCCGCCAAGCCCGCCTGTAGGGAACGCGCCGCCTCTTCATAGGATCCCTGTTGCCAGGCTTCTCGACCCAGTTCCAGACGAGCGATGGCCCGCGCCAAGATGGCATCGGAACGAGCAGGGTGGCCCTGCTCCAGCATATGTTGAGCCAAGTCCAAGGCAGCTTGGTATTCTCCGGCTTCGCAATACAAGCACAGCACTCCCGGTAGGTGCGCCTCCTCCACCGTCAAGGTGGGATCCGTTGGCATGAGGTGTTCGTCGTAGTTTCGCCGTGCCTCAGGGTTCAGCAGCACAGAAGCCGCCTCTTGGATCATCTGGGCGCGAGCTTCCACAGCCTGTGGCGAGAACCCCGACAGCCAGGAGCGCTCGCCCGGCTTGAGATCGATTCGCTCCCGGTATGCCTGCTCAATCTGATGCTCATCTGCCCGTGCCGACAGCATCAAAACCCGATAATAGTCGAGGGGCACCCGCACCGTCATGGTTTTTGTCCGCGCTCTCCTGTTCGTGCCAGCGGGACGGAGTCCTTGGACAACTTACCCGCATCGACTTAACTGTAGTCCTTTTCGTGGGTAAAAGGGATCCCCCCTCGGGAATCGCTGCTCCGCCCCTACCAGTTCCAGCTACCCGGCTCTCCTTTGAAAGGGCCTACGACCTTTGAGGTGATCCAACCGCCGTAGAAATCTCCGGGTTGAGGCCGGACTCGTTCTCCACCTACCCGGCACTCCTGCACACGGCCTGGATAAAAGGCAAGGTAGTCGCGGATGGGCAAAAACGCCGGGCTGGGATCCGGATAGCTCCAGGCGGCATCTACGGCTGTTTGGGATCCGACCTGAACTGTCCAGTAGCAGGCAGCCCCTTTGAACTCACAGAAAGAGGTGCGAGAGCTGGGGCGGAGATACTGCAGTCGAACGTCGGTGGGGGGAATGTAGTAGGTGGGCGGGTGGCTGGTTTCCAGGACGCGGTAGCAACGGCGGCTTTGGGCAATGAGCTCGCCATTGAAGAGAACTTCCACCAGTTCTGTGGTGGGCTCCAGACGAGGTGGGCGCGGATAGTCCCAGACAGATTCTTGTCCTGGATGGGGAGAAATCGGTTGGGGAGACATGGGTCAATATCTTCAATATCTAAAGCAGACGGGTGGCCTCCAGCAGTTTGGCGTACCGGATCAGCAGCAAAGACTGTTGCTCCGGCAAAGGCTGAATAACTCCCTGCTGCTGCAGACGGCTTAGCACCGCCGTGGCTGTCTCTCGGCTAACTTGGCTGATATCGGCCAAATCCTGGGGGGGAGGGTAGACAATGCGCATCCCCTGGGGGGTCTTCTCGCCAAAAGCTTCCGCCAGTTGCACCAGTGTATGCACCACCCGCACCGGGGGGCTCTGCTGGTCGAGATCCGCCTGCAAGTTGGCCAGGCGCAGGCGACGGGAGAGGCTGCAGGCCAATTGGTAGCACAGTTGCGGCTCCTGCAGCATCAGTGCTTTGAAGGTTGCCGCCGGGATCCCGGCCACCCGCAGCGGGGTTAGGGCCAGCACATCTCGCGAGCGGGGAGCTTCGTCCAGTACCGCCATTTCCCCCACCCAAGCGCCCGGCCCCAGCAAGGCAAGGGTTTTGGTGCTGTCTTGCGCCCGCAAAGCCCGCCGCACCTTAGCCCAGCCGGCGAGGATCAGATAAACTACGCTGCCCCAGGCCTCTTGCATAAAGAGCGCCTGTCCCGCCGGGATATCCCGCAGCTTGACCTGGGATCCCAACCATTGCAAGGACGTCGCCGAAAGTTCGGCCAACATTGGCACTGCCTTGAGCTCGGAGAGAAGGGCAACAGGAGCATCGGAAGCCATGGCGGGTCGGACGTTTCACCATACCGCAAGCCCACTGTAGCCCAGTTACCAACTCAAGAGCTATCCTGCAATCCACCACCCCGCCATGTGCGCCAAGATCTAGTGAGGAGGTGGTCTTGCTGTGGAGTCTTGCCGGTATGGCCCTCAGAGCCTCTAGAGCTACCCTGCGGTTGAGGGTGGGGGGAACCCAAACTCTGCCATTTCGTCTGGGCAACAGAGGTTCTGTCTGGGAGGGGATCCCTCCGCTGTTGTTGTTAGAACTTATGGATGCCTATGGATGCTGCCCTCAGCGACATCAGTGGCCAGCGCTGGTCGGTCTTGGTGAAGAACGTGCCTGTGCGGCCCGAAAAGCTCGCTGATGTGGATCTGGTGCTGATCTGTCAGCAGGGATCCCAGCCCCATCGGGAGGCTTTTGCCGAGCTGATGCGTCGCCATCAGGCCCATGTGGACAAGGTGCTCTACCATCTTGCTCCCGACTGGCACGACCGGCATGACTTGGCCCAGGAAGTTTGGATCCGGGCCTACCGCCACCTGAAACGCCTACAGGAGCCGGCAAAATTTCGCAGCTGGCTGGGGCGGATCGCCACCAACCTGTTTTACGACGAGCTGCGCAAGCGCAAACGACAGCAGCAGCCCCTTTCTCTGGATGCGCCGATTCAGATGCGGGATAGCGAGATGGAGTGGGAGCTGCCCAGCGAGAGCCCCAGTCCCCATGAGCACCTCGCCACCTGCGAGTTCTACGAGCGATTGCACCAAGCCGTCCGCGACCTGCCGCAGGCCTTTCGCCAGACAATCCTGCTGCGGGAAATTCAGGGGATGGCTTATGAGGAAATTGCCGAGATCACAGGGGTGTCTTTGGGCACTGTTAAGTCTCGCATTGCCCGCGCCCGCGCCCGCTTGCAATCCACCCTAAAACCCTACCTTAATGGTGAATGACCATGGTTCGCGGCAACCCCAACCCCGACCCCAGGGATCCCCAGCAAGAGCTGCCGGTGGTGGATGAGCGCTTTGAACAGTTGAGCGCCTACCTGGACGGGGAATTGTCGTCCCAGGAAGCGCGGCAGGTGGAAGATTGGCTGGCCAGCGATCCTCAGGCGCGGCAACTGTACAGCCAACTGGCAGCTCTGCAGGCCGGTTTGGCCAATCTCAAGGCCCCCACCTTGGATCCCATCCAGACGGAGCTGTTGATCAGCCGTGTGTTCGCTGAGCTGGATCGGCGGCCAATGCTCAACCTGGGCTGGCGGCAACGTAAGGGCACCCCTTGGGGACGGGTGGCAGCGGCTGTAGTGGCCTTGGCAGGGGCGGGCTGGGTGGGATGGCGTTGGTCTCATCCCCAGCCTTTGGTATCGCTGGAAGATCCGCCGGTGCGTGTGGCCATCGTGCCTGCCTCTGCTCGTGTTGCCCAACGCTATCTTTTCGAGCCGGGGCAAAAGCAAGATGCCTACTCGATTTTGTTTGAGACAATCCCCAACCGTGGATCTCGCCCCGCCAACGCGACCAGGGCCGAGGTGGGCTGGGAATGACCTGAGCAGGCTTGAGAAAGACTGAGGAGCGCAGGGTGGAAAAAGCAGTTCGCTGGGCTTGTGGGCTAGGAGTCTGCCTTTGGCTATGCAGTCTGGGATCCCTGTCGGCCCAGGCAGATCCCAGCAGTAGCCATCTGGCAACGCCGTCCGCGCCGGCGGGACGGAGTCCGAAGCAGTTGCACTCCTCTCCCAGTGGACAGGAGCCTGCCCCCCAGCCCACAAACCTGCCTTCACCCGGATCCCGTCTCACCCCTCCGGTGGCTCGCCCTCAACCCCCCGCCCCCGATCAAACAGATCCATTGCTTTTTCCGGATTTCCCCCTCCTCAAGGAGTTGGATCCGCCCCCGCCAAGCTTGGCCGACCTGGGCATCCATTGGGATCGCCTGGCCCTGCTGCCGGATCCCGAGCTGGCAGAGGAAATGGATGTGGAGTTCAGCCGCCGTCTAGCCCGCCTAAACCGGCAAATTGCCAACCAACAAGAGCGCCTCTACCGCCTTTTGCAAACCTGGGACTCCGACGAGGCCGATATCCGCCAAATTCAGGCCCAACTGAGCCAGTTGCGGACAGAACGGGATCGCCTAGCTCTGGAACACCTGTTGATGCTGCGGCAGCTGCAAGAGAACTTCGCCCTACCTCTACCCGACCGCTCTGCTGCCAGCCCTCCCTGAGGAGTCCTTGGGTTCGGGTTATGATCTGAGGGAGGGGCAGACGCAACCACCAACGGAGCTGAGGGATGGCCAAAGTGCCCAGCAACCCAGAAATTGAGCAATTGGCCGCTGCCATTGGCAAGGAAGTTTACATCGATGTGGCCCGCTGGCATCTTTACCTGCGCGATGCCCACCTGCATACCCTTTTGGCGGAGCGACTGGCACCCCAGGTGATGGCAGGCAAGGTGGATGAGGACGCCGTCACAGAGATCTTGCAAGGGATCCCGGTGAAAGTGGGGGGTGGGCGCAAAGAATTGCCCCTGGCCGATCTCCTGCCGATGCAAAGCCTGCTTAACCTGCTGGATGTGCTGGAGGAGTTCAGCCGCAAATGGGCCCAATAGAGAAAGGTAGAGCGGTGCATCATCAGTCTAAACCTATGCGGCCTGGCCCCTGGCTCAAGCTCGGCAGCCTTATTCCGCTGCTCTGGCTGTTGTCGGCCTGTCAGGGAACCGAGTGGGGAGAACGGCTGGAGCGCGCTGTACGCCCAGTGGGCCCGCCCACAGCCCAACCTGAGCTGCCGGCATCTCCCTCGCCTCAACCTTTGCCGGGATCCATCCCACCCTCTATCTCGATCCCCACTGCTCCCGCCCCCTCTTCACCTCTGCCCAGCCAGGACAGCAGCCGCTTTACAGACTTGGAGCCCGGATCTCTGGTGGCCCGTTCGGTGGGATACCTAGATCGGTTGGGAGTTTTTGCCGATATCTCCAGCAGCGAATTTCAGCCGCAGCGCAGCGTTCGTCGCGGAGAATTTGCCCGTTGGCTGGTGTTGGCCAACAACGCCATCCACGCCGACGAGCCCAGCCGGCAAATCCGCCTGGGATCCCCCTCGGAACGCCCCCTCTTTTTGGATGTGCCGGAAGAGGATCCCCATTTTCGCTACATTCAAGCCCTGGGAGCTGCCGGCATAATTGCCGGAGATGCCAATCGAGAGTTTCGCCCCAACAGCCTGCTGTCGCGGGCAGAGTTGATCCGCATGAAGGTGCCTCTGGACTTACCTCCCGGCCAGATCAAGGGATCCCGAGCGGAGCTGGAGGAGCGCTGGGGGTTCACCGATGCGGCGCAAATTCCTCCTGAAGCCATTCCTGCTCTGGTAGCCGATCGCAGTCTGGAGAATGCCTCCACCGTGCTGCGCACCTTTGGCCCCATCCGCACCTTCAACCCCTTCGAGCCGGTCAGCCGCGGGGAAGCTGCCATCGCCCTGTCGGCTTTTGGGGAACGAACGGCCCAAGACGCCATACCCCAGCCGCCAGCCTTGCCAGACCCAACCCCTGAGCCTCAGCCTTCTCCCCCTGCCGCAGAACCGGAGCAGACGGCTTCTCCCGAGCCGGATCCCAACCCTGCCTCTCCCTCGAATGCCGTTGATGAGCCCTCTGCGCCGGCCCGCCCCCGTTCCTCGGAAGTTGCCCCAGGGGAGGGCAGGATCGTTACCCCACGCCAAACCCAACCCTGAGGTGAGAGGGATCCCATTGGCGTATGCTGTTGGGCTCTGTCAGCAGATAGAACGCCTCAGAACCTCAGCAGGGATCCCTGCTACGGCTCTTACAAGGAGCAAAAGGAGCCATAACAATAAAAACTATCCCTAACTCCCTTCGGGAGAGGGGCTGTACAGCGCAGAGGACTTCCGCCCCCATTCCCCAGGCGGCTCTAGCTCTTGCCAGTCCCCTGAGCGCCCCTCTGCTGGGGAAAACCCTTGCCGCCCATAGCCTATAGAATGGGGGAAGCCAGCCTTGGAAAACCTGCAGGGATCCCAACTGTGTCCGCCATTGTTCCTGAAATCCGTTCTGCCGATCTGCTGCGCTACACCGTGATTGGGTCGCGGCGGCCCAGCGTGTACTTTTGGGCGGTGGCGCTGACGGGGGGAGGGCTGGGCTTTACCTTGGCCGGCCTTTCCAGCTATCTCCACCGCAATTTGCTCCCCTTTTCCGATCCCGCCAGCCTGGTGTTTATTCCCCAGGGCATTGCCATGCTCTTTTACGGGGTGCTCGGATCCCTGGCGGGGCTATACCAGTGGCTGAGTTTGTATTGGAACTTGGGAGGCGGCTACAACGAGTTCGACCGGCGCACGCAAAAGATAACGCTGGTGCGCCAGGGCTTTCCGGGCAAAAACCGTGAAGTCCGCCTGGAGTATGACTTTGCCGATGTGCAAAGCTTACGGGTGGAGCTGCGAGAGGGGCTTAACCCCCGCCGAGCCATCTACTTGCGGGTGAAAGGACGTGGCGACATCCCCCTCACCGGCGTAGGCCAGCCACCTCCCCTGACGGAGATCGAAAACCAGGCAGCCGAGATTGCCCGCTTTCTCAACGTCAGCTTAGAGGGCATTTGATTCCCTGGGGCATCATGCGCTGTGATCGCACCCTGATGGCCGCGTGAGGGATGTGTGCCCTACTACGAATGGGTGACCAACTACATTGCTGTAATCGGTGGGCGCTAATGCGGAGGCCTTGAAGAGATCCCGGATCCCTTTGGGGTGGGGAGACCCTCTTCTGGATTAGAGTCCTTTCAAATTAGTTCAAATTAGATTGAGACTAGGTTGAGACGCTCCCCAGGTGTTTCGCGCTGCAGCCCTTCTTCCAGAGGGAGAAATGACCATATCTGCACAACTGAAGCGCGCGCTGCCGAGCGTCGCTTTTTAAAACCTCGGGATGGAGAGCATCTCAAAAACTAGCCTTCGCCAGCTTGAGGAGAGGAACCCAGGGATCCCTCGACTGCCACCTGAAGTCTTGCCGACTCTGGAAGGAAGGCTTGTGCGGCTGGGAACCCCAAGAACGGGCTTTGCTCCACTGCCTGGATGGAGAGGGTAAAGAGGGGATTGGAGAGGATCCCGGCAAAGATGGTGGCCACCAAAGTGAACACCAGGCCCACCCGCAGAGCCTGCATGCCTTCCGCCTGCCAGTTGGTCTCAGGGTAATTCCGCACCGAAACCGACATCTCCTGCGGCTCTTTCACCACGATGGTTTTCACCACCCGCACGTAGTAGTAGATGGAGATGACGCTGGTGACCAACCCCACCAACACCAAGGTATAGGCCCCCGCCTGCCAACCGGCCCAGAACAGATACAGCTTGCCGAAGAAGCCCGCCAGAGGGGGCAATCCACCCAACGAGAGCAGACAAATGCTCAAGCACAGGGTGAGGAAGGGATCCTTCTGGTAGAGGCCGCTGTACTCGTTGATTTCGTCGGTGCCGGTCTTCAGGCTGAACAGGGTGATGCACAAAAAGGCCCCCAAGTTCATGACCAAATAGACCATCAAGTAGAAGATCAAGCTGGCATAGCCGGCCTCAGTGCCCGCCACCAAGCCGATCAAAACAAAGCCCGCCTGACCGATGGAAGAATAGGCCAGCAGCCGTTTGAGGCGGGTTTGGGCAATCGCCACCACGTTCCCCAGCACCATGGTCAAAATGGCCAGCACCGAGAGCACCGCCCGCCACTCTTCCGTCATGGCCGGAAACACGGTGGCCAGAAAGCGCACCGCCAAGGCAAAGCCTGACGCTTTGGATCCCACCGACAAAAAGGCCACCACCGGCGTTGGGGATCCCTCGTAGACATCAGGAGTCCACTGGTGAAAGGGCACTGCCGCCAACTTAAACCCGATACCACCAATGCAGAGCACCAAAGCGATGATCCCTGCCAAACCGGCATCCCCCATGGATGAGGCGATGGCTTCCAGCTTCGTTTGCCCGCCCGAAAGGCCATAGAGTAGGGACATGCCGTAGAGGAAAATGGCCGTGCTGCTGGCCCCGATCAAGAGATATTTCAGGGCTGCCTCCGAAGAACGGGGATCCCGCTTGGTATAGCCGGCCATCAGGTAGCTGGCGATGCCCAGCGTTTCTAAAGATACAAACACTAGGATCAAGTCCGTCGCCCCGGAGAGGAACATGCCCCCCAAGGTGGCCGTGAGCAGCAACACATAAAACTCGCCTGTGGGCGCTCCGGACTGAGAGATGTAGCGCTCCGCCATCATCACGGTCAGTACCGCCGTCCCCACCACCAGGCCACGGAAGAGAATGCTGACGGGATCCGCTGCAAAGCTGCCCAAGAAGCTCTCCAACTGGGGCTGCTGCCACTGCAACACCAAGGTCACCAAGGCCCCGATCAAGCCAAAGATGGAGAGGGCCGGAAGACTTTTGCGTGCCGCCGACCCGCCGATTAAATCCACCACCAAGACGAGCAAGAGGGTGAGGGTAACCACCACTTCCGGCCAAATGGCACCGGCATACAGGTTTCCGGTTGGGGCAAAGACATCCATAGGAGAAGACTATGAAGAGAGATTAAGGGGATCCACAGCCAGCATACCGCGATTTCTGGTCTCTCTCCCCGCTTCTGGCATCTCTTCTCCCAATCGTCTCCATCAGCACTCTCAATCCACGGGCTCAGTAGAGCTTGGCGCTGGAGGTGAGCACCAACTTCAGGCGGGCGTGGATCAGATCCAAGTCCGCCAGCCCCAGGTCGATCTCCCCATCGATGACGATGCCGGTGTGGATCAGGCGATCCAAGAGTTCCAGCACGGATCCCTCGCGGTGGGGTTGTCCGGGGTAGTAGTCCCCCTGGCGGGGCAGGAGGGTGCCCAGATCTCCGAGCTCCAGGTTCAAATCCGCTGGGTCGATCTCCAACAGGCTGCAGATTTGTCGAATTTGCTCCCGCAAGGCTTGTAGGCTGCTGCCGGCCCGCTCAATCTGCTCTGCAGAAAGGCGCTCGGCCTCCATTTGCCGCACCACCTGCGCCTCCATCAACTGCCGCAACAGCTCCACCAAGGTCAGCACCAGAGAGGCCAAACCGGCTTCCGGGCGTTTCCGGCCAGGGGTGGGCCGAGCCTGGCTCAAGTCTTCCGAGCTGGCGGGACTGATAGAAAAGCGCGGCGGGGGAGAAGGGGCAATCCAACGGTCAAAGGGCTGGCAAAGCTGTTCCAGGCTGAGCAAATGGAGACGGGGATCCCGCGCGACTTCTTCCCTTTCCTCCGGCAGGTTGTAGCCCCAGTCGGCCAAAAACAAGAGAACCTGCTCCAGCTCCGGCACCGTCTGCACCTGGCGCAGCGTCTGCAGGCGATCCTCCACAAACCACAGCTCAGCGGGTGGCACTTGGGCAGCAGCAAGCAGCCGCTGGAGGGTAGTGGCTTTGGGGGCGCGCACTTCCTTGCCCAGAATGCGGTGGCGCGGCAGTTGGATCCCTGCTCGACCCAAGAGCTGCTGGATAAACCGCCCCTCTTTGGTGCTGAGGATGGCCAAGCGCGGCTCCCCTGCAGCCTGAACCTGGCGTAGCCAAGCCGCCACCCCCGGATAAAAGCGGTGTAGCCCCAGCCACCCCTGCAGATCCTCTTCAATCCAACGATCCCGCACCCGATCCAACGCTTGGATTAGAGAGAGGGCAGGGATCCCTGACTGCTGCAACAACCGCTGCCGCCAGCTGGGCCAGTCTTGGCGCAAGTCTTCCTCCCGGATCCCTTCCTGTAGCCCCCACAACAACAGAGGCATCTCCCAGCCGGTCTCGATCAGCGGGCGCAGACGGTCAAAAGCAGGACGCAGCGGCTCTAGCTGAGCAGGAGCCAAGCCCCACACCTGAGCACAAACGCGGCAGGAAGAGGCAAAATACTCCGCCCGCCCATCGCAGAGCACACCATCAAAATCCAGAACCAGAATGCGGGGGGACATTCGCCGGGGCCTAGCGAACTCCATACCTGAGTCCCCCTGAGGGCAAGTTGCAAAAATGGGGCCAGAGGCCAAGTTAATTCAACCAAACTGTTCCACCGGAGTGGCCCAACCTAATTGGATTCCGAGATACGAACGGACTGGATCTCCACTGGATTCAGCGGGCGATCCTGGGGGCCGGTGGGCGCAGTTGCAATTTTATCCAACACATCCTCTCCCTCGATCAATTGCCCAAAGATCGTGTAGTTGGGCGGCAGCGGGTAGTCGGCATGCATGATGAAGAACTGGCTGCCATTGGTGTTGGGGCCGGCGTTGGCCATCGCCAAAGTGCCACGGCTGTAGGGACGTTGCACCGGCTCATCGGGAAAGCGGTACCCCGGCCCACCCCGCCCTGTACCCGTGGGATCCCCGCCTTGGATCATGAAGCCGCGGATCACGCGGTGAAAGATGACGCCATCGTAAAAGTGATCGTTGGCCAGAAAGACGAAATTGTTGACGGCCAGGGGAGCTTCTTGCGGGAACAGCTCCAGAACCATTGTGCCGGCGGTGGTCTCCATCGTGGCCGTGTAGGACTTGGCCGGGTCGATCACCATCGGGGGGGGATTGTTGTAGGTTTTCACGGGTTTGCCCAAGTGTTGTGCCAGGAGCAAATCGCGAGAAGAATGCGGGCGGGCCAAAACAGGGAGAGCACTCAACCCCACCCAAAGCACCACCATCAGCACAGCTAACTTCACCAGGCTGGCCAACTTAGATCGCGCACGCACAATTCTTGCAGGAAAGCTCCATCCCCATCGTACCAGGATTCTGTCCGAGCTTAATCTTCCCCGGACTTGGATGGAGACTTGGCCCGCCGCACCAGCCAATAACTTACCGAGAGGGCCAACGTCGCTGCCCCCAAGCCAATGAGCTCCAACCCCCCCAGCTTCTCGAAATCGAAAATGATGATCTTGCGGGCCACCGCGATCAAAGAGGTGACGATTACCAGCTCCACCTGCACCACCTGCTTTTGCAAGTAGGCGGTAATGTTCTCCAGAATTTCCAGCGCAATCAGAATATTTAAAAAGAGGCCGAAGATCTCGATTAAAGTGGTGGAGAAAAACCCAGTTGGCTCGGTCAACAAATCTGCCACCAAGAACCGGGCCAAGTCCACCACTGCTACTACGATTAGCCCGATCATCAAAATTGACAGTAGCTTCGAGATCAGGCTTTCCAGGCGGGTGATGGCCCGCAAAAAGGGATCCTCCTCTTCTGTCTCGTGGGGATTGTGCAACAGCCACTTGAGAAACCGCATCGCCAACCCCGACAGATCCAAACCCTTATGTCCTGATCCTGAGACAACATTATCCGTCCCAACCGTCTTGCCGGGAAGCAGGCAGGGATCCCTTGGGGCGATGATTGCGACACCGCTCGGAACAGTATTTCACCTCCGACCAACAGTCGGCCCACTTTTTGCGCCAGGTGAAGGGTCGCTGACAGGTAAGACAAATTTTGCTGGGCAAATCCGATTTCTTCCGTTGGCGTGGCATGGTGCACTGCAAAACAAGGTCAACTCTGTAGTCAGTTTAACAATCCTACCGGATGCTGACCGTTACCATCACGGAAGTGTTTAGTCTGCGCCCCACCTTAGCAAAAGCTGAAGTCTGAACCTAGAGAAATCGAGTAGCCTCTTGAAATCCGGCGAGATCTCTGCCCTGTGTCTGCAGGGATCCCTGAAGGAAGTTGGGTTTGCTGAAAGGTTAGCCGCCTCCATCCTGTACTGAGTAAAGTTCTTAACACCCGCTTGTGAACTTGAGCTTGAGTTTGTATGAAATCTTGAAATCTCAACCAAATGGGACGAATGTAGCTGTTCAGAATTGTCCCCCCCCACCGAAACGGGTTGAGGTACGGCTCAGCAAACCCGGCAGCCGGGCAACTCAAGCCTCGCTGTCGGAGGACTCGGTGGGCATATTTTTGCGGGAAATGGCTCGCTACCCACTCCTCAGTGCCGAGCAGGAAGTGAAATTGGGACGGCTGATTGCAGAGGGGGGAGCTGCCAGGGAACGGGCGAAACGGGAATTGGTTAGGGCCAACCTGCGCTTGGTGGTCTCGATTGCCAAAAAGTACTTAAATCGCGGTGTGCCGTTTCTGGATTTGATTCAAGAAGGCACCATCGGCCTGATCCGGGCCGCAGAAAAATTTGAGTGCGAACGCGGCTACAAGTTTTCCACCTACGCCTACTGGTGGATTCGCCAAGGGATCACCCGCGCCGTTGCCAATCAGGGGCGCCTGGTGCGGATCCCGGTGCACATGGTAGAAAAGCTCAACCAGGTGAAGCGGATCCGGCGAGATCTGACCGAAGCCCTAAACCGTCGCCCCACCCAAGCAGAGATTGCCAAAGCTCTGGAGATTTCCCCCGACAAGCTGGACGCTCTCTTAACCCTCTTGGAAGCCGGTCGCCAAACTCTTTCGCTGCATACTCCGGTCGGCAAAGAGGAGGATAGGGAGCTGATGCAGCTTATCGAGGCCGCCAACGGCCCCACTCCCGAATCGCAAATGGACTTGCACCTGCTGTCTGCCCAACTGGAAGAAATGCTGGAGCAGCTCAGCCCCCGAGAGCAAGAAATCCTCAAGCTCCGCTATGGGCTGAAAGATGGCCACCTGCACACTCTCTCCGAAATTGGTCAGCTCTTCGGCCTGTCTCGAGAGCGCGTCCGACAAATTCAAGCACGAGCCATGCGCAAACTGCGCCATCCACGCCGACAGGAAATTTTGGCAGATTGGATGACCTCGTTTTAGGCAGTAGGCCACGGCTGCTCCACAGGCGAAACCCAGGATTCCGCAGCAGTTTATGTTCAGCAAAGCTCTGCAGAACCAGGACCAGAGGCGTGCCCCCACTTTTGGACAAGGGATCTGTCAACTAGCCCATCTTCTGCAACTGCAGGGGGTGAGGCTGAGGGCGGCTGCGCAGGACAGCTTCGATCAACCCCAAAAAGAGGGGGTGGGGGCGGTTGGGGCGGGAGCGAAACTCCGGATGGAACTGGGTGGCGATGAAAAAGGGGTGGCTGGGCAGCTCGATAATCTCCACCAAGCGGTTATCCGGCGAGACTCCGCTGATGATATAACCAGAGTCCAGAAAAAGGCTGCGGTAGGCATTGTTAAACTCATAGCGATGGCGGTGCCGCTCGTAGATGATGGCCTCACCGTAGAGCTTGGCCGCTAGGGTATTGGGCATGATGCGACAGGGATAGAGGCCCAGCCGCAGGGTTCCTCCCAGATCTTCCACATCTTTCTGCTCCGGCAAGAGGCTGATCACCGGGTGGGGGGTATCGGGGTCAAACTCGTAGCTGTTGGCCCGCTCCAGGTGGGCAATGTGACATCCCCAGTCGATCACCGCGCACTGCATGCCCAGACACAGCCCTAGGAAGGGAATGCCTTGCTCCCGCACGTAGCGGATGGTAGCCACCTTGCCCTCGATGCCGCGATTGCCAAACCCCCCCGGCACCACTACCCCATCCACACCAGCCAGTAGGGCTTCCGGCCCCCGCTCCTCGACTTCCTCAGAAGAGATCCAGCGCAGCGTGACGCCGGCATTGAGGGCTAGCCCAGCATGGCGCAGGGCCTCGGCCACGGAAAGATAGGCATCCGTAAGGCGCACGTATTTGCCGACAATGGCAATCTCCACCTGCTCTTGGGGGTGGTGCAGCCGCTGCACCAGGAGCTCCCACTCCCGTAGATCTGGCTGCTGCGGATCCAGGTTGAGGATCTCCAAAACCCGCTGCGCCAACCCCTCCTGCTCGAGCACCAAAGGCACATCGTAGATACTGGGGGCATCCTGAGCCTGAATCACACATTCCACCGGCACATCGCAAAACTCGGAGATCTTCTCCTTGATCCCGCGGGGCAATGGCTGTTCGCAGCGGCACACCAACACGTCCGGCTGGATACCAATGGAGCGCAGCTCCTTGACCGAGTGCTGGGTAGGCTTGGTTTTCATCTCCCCTGCCGCTTTGATCAGGGGCACCAGGGTGACATGCACATAGGCGACATTGGCGCGGCCCACGTCCTTGCGAAATTGGCGGATGGCCTCCAAAAAGGGCAGAGACTCGATATCCCCCACCGTGCCCCCCACCTCCACCAGCACCACATCGGGGTTGGTCTCGCGGGCCACTCGCCGGATCCGCTCTTTGATCTCTTGGGTGACGTGGGGGATCACCTGCACCGTGCTGCCCTGGTAATCGCCGCGCCGCTCTTTGTGGATCACCGCCTGGTAGATGGCGCCGGTGGTAACGTTGTTGAGCTTGGACATGTTGGTGTCGGTGAAGCGCTCGTAGTGGCCCAAGTCCAAGTCCGTCTCGGCGCCATCGTCGGTAACAAACACTTCCCCATGCTGGTAGGGGCTCATGGTGCCGGGATCCACATTGATGTAGGGATCCAGCTTCAAAATCGACACCGTGTAGTTGCGGGATTTGAGCAGGCGACCCAAGCTAGCCGCCACAATGCCTTTGCCGATGCTGGAGACCACTCCACCGGTGACGAAGACAAACTTGGTCATACCCCGGATCCCTCGCCCTTTTCTGATTATGCCAAGGATGGCAGGGATCCCAGGCTGCCGTCAGCGGCGGGAGCGGATGGGGCCGTTGTAGAGGATGGTGGTTTGAAAGGTGCGCCTGTCCACCCGCACCTGGGTTTCAATGCTGGGCTGGACAAAGCCGGGCTCTCCCCCCCGGAAGGTGAAGATCCAAGCATCTTCAAACTCTTCAAACGGCGAGTCGATGGCTGCCCCGTGCATGGAAGCTTCGGCGCGATAGCGCTGCAGGCCCCCATTGGCGATCTCGGCAGCTTGGCGGGCCAGGTTTTTGGCGCGGTTGAGATCCCGGAAGTAGCGGCTGATCTCCTCAAAACTCCCCCTGGGCAGCGGTCGCTGGGGAGCAGGGGTTGCCGGCACAGGCCGGGGATCCGGCACAATGGGCAGGGTGGGAATGTCCGGGCTGGGGGGCAAGGGTTCGACGGGGATGGGAGTTCCAGAGGGGAAAAGAGGGGTGATCACCTGCGCTTGGGCAGCCCTTCCAGCCAGAAGGGATCCCCACAGGAGAGCCATACCGACGGAGCTGACAGTAGAGACAAGAAAAGTGGGCTTCATGGAGCCATTCCTCGCAAAAGTTCTGGGTTGAGAGACGCTGCAGCTCTTGAATGGGATCCTATCGATTCAGTTCCTTACAACAGCAGAGTCAAAAGCCTCTCCTCTCCTTCCAACCCCGGTCACAGGCTTGGGTCGTTCACGCAACCTCGGCTGCTGTCAGCAATGTCTGCTAGATTTTTGGAGAGGATCCCTGGCCACAGTGGGAGGATCGGGGTTCAGCAGGAGCAGCCATGGAGTTCGTCACCCTCGCAGATGCAGGGCTAAGGTTGAGCCGGGTGGGCCTGGGCACTTGGGCGATGGGCGGCGGCTGGTGGGGCCCTTCCGACCGCCAGGAATCTTACACCACGATTCGCAAAGCCATTGATTTGGGCATAACCACCTTCGACACCGCTCCCATCTACGGACTGGGTGTTTCGGAGGAAGTGCTGGGGCAAGCGATCAAAGACTCAGGTTGCCGCGATCGGGTGGTTCTCGCCACCAAAGCGGGACTGGAGTGGACAAACAACAAAGTGGTGCGCAACTCCAGCCTGCCTCGCTTGGCCCAAGAACTGGAGGATTCTCTGCGCCGCTTGCAAACAGATGTGATCGATCTCTACCAAATTCATTGGCCGGATCCCTTGGAACCGATCGAAGAAACGGCGGCGTTTCTGGGGCAGTTGCTGCAGCAGGGCAAGATCCGCGCCATTGGGGTCAGCAACTTTTCCCCCGAACAGATGGATCGGTTTCGCCAGGTGGCTCCTCTGCACACCGCCCAGCCCCCCTACAACCTGTTCGAGCGGCAGATTGAAGCAGAGGTCTTGCCCTACTGTCGAGAGCATGACTCTAGTCAATAATAAGCTCAACTATACTGAAAATAATGTATAA
>NZ_JANSIB010000038.1:0-2543 GCF_047461895.1 Synechococcus sp. R55.8
CGGCTTGCGACTGGGACACCTTGAGCTTGCAGGAGACGGTCAGGACTTGGGTCATAGTTCTATTGTAACCTCGCATTCCTCCCGGCACTGACCCTACGGGTACAGTGCGGGGCTCCTGCGATTTCTAGCTGAAGTCGAGGGATTCTTACGTAGCCCAGAAACGGGCTCGCAACGGCGTTGTCAAAGGGAGAAAAACGGGCCATGATGCGTATTTCCATCCAGCCGGGGAGCGGGATCCCTGGCTCCGTGCAGCTCTTTAATTTGCTCTGCTTTGCCATCGCCTGCGGGCAATTTCCTCCCGGCTGCCGCCTGCCCAGCACCCGTCAATTGGCCATGCAAACGGGCCTGCATCGCAACACCATCCACAAGGTTTACCGCCAATTGGAGGCCATGGGCCTGGTGGAAACTCGGGCCGCCTCCGGCATCTACGTGAGCGGCACTGCCCGGCATGCGGTCACCGCCTCCCCCCTTCGCGTCAGCGGTGCGGAGCACTTTCTCAACCCAAATCTGGATCGATCCAAACAGGCCCTGCAACAGGTGCGTCAGGGCATCGATCAGCTTCAGCAGCAAGGCTTTTCTCTGGAGCAGGTGCGGGATCTGCTGCTAGCGGAGATCGATTGGCGATTGCGCTGCAGTGCCCAAGTGCTGGTGTGTGTGCCCAACCGGGATTTGGGTACAGGACAACTGATGGCCCAGCAAATCCAGCAGACTTTGGGCATCCGGGTCCAGTTGGTGCCCCTGGAGGAGCTGGCCACCGTTCTGGATCAGATCCAGTCCGGCACTGTGGTGACGCTGCACTATTTTCTCAGCGCCGTCGAGGCCATTGCCCAACCCCGGGGGGCCCGTGTTCTGACAGTGGAGGTGTCCGACTACGCCCGCGAAATTGCCCTGATCCGCCAATTGCCTTCCTACGCCTGTCTGGGGCTGGTGAGCATCAGCACTGCCCTGCTGGAGGTTGCCGAGGTGATCGTCCACAGTCTGCGAGGAGACCTGCTGGTGCTGACGGCAGTGATCTCGGATACGGAACGGGTGGGATCCCTAATCCGCCGCGCCCATACGCTGATTTGCGATGAGGCCAGCTACCCCACCCTGCGGGTCTTGGTGCGCCAAGCCCGAGCCGATCTAATCCGCACACCCAACCTAGTCTGCGCCACCCCCCACATCGGAGAAGCAGCCATGGCCGAGCTGCGACGGGAACTGGGTGGGATCCCTGGAGCCGGAGGAGATGGGGACGCAAGCAGTAGCAGTTTGCAAGGCAAAGAAACCCATTAAGCCTTGTTGCAGGTGAGCCATTTTGCGGATGACAGGCTGCCCGATATCGTGTTTAAGTGGAAATACGGTAAAAGCTTACTCACTTTGATTCATCGCTGATCAGTCTTTACACGTATGGTGATCCTCGACTACGCCTCCGCCAATCACGACTATGTGGCGGTTACACGGGAAGGTTTCTGGGAGGCCATCCGCTTCCAAGACCATTTTTACGTCTTCAACCGGGGCTTTTCTCAGCTGCAAGAGGCCATCGCCAGTTGCCGCTACGACATGGATCACGGATCCCTGATCAGCCTGGTGGTGGTGCGCCCTCGGAGCTATGAGGTGTGGTCACAGGTGGGATCCGACATTCCCGTCTTGCCAAAGCAACTCTTGAGCCCCACAGCCAGGGACTCCGTCTCGCCGGCGCGCCAGTGCTCCGCACCCCTGTCACCAGCGCGGAAGCGTCGCATAGCAATGACGGCTCCATCGGGGCCCGAACGTCCTTTCTGGTCTTTCTGGGGCTGGGGATCCAAGGCTTATGTGGTGGATGGCGAGCCGGCTGCACCCCAGTCTTTGTTCCACCATAGCCCTCGGCCCTACAACGCTCTACAGGCCTAGGCCGGAATCGGTTTCAGGGAACAGGACGGCTCCACATGCAAATTGAGATCCGGCTCTTCCACCAGCAGGGGCACGCGCTCGGCCACTTCCAGGCCAAATCCTTTCAAGCCGCTGATGTGGCGAGAGGTGTTGCTGATCAGGCGCATTTTGCGCACCCCTACATCCCGTAGGATCTGGGCGCCGATGCCGTAATCGCGCAAGTCCATCGCCACCGGTGGCGCGGTTTCAGAAAGTCCCAGATCTTGCCGGGCGTAGGACTTGATTTGCTCGATGAGACTCAGCTCCTGCTCTTGCCGGCGCAGGTACACCAGCACCCCCTTGCCTTGGTGGTCGATCATCTTCAGGGCCGCTGTCAATTGGCGGCGACAATCGCAGCGCAGGGATCCCAGCGCATCCCCTAGGGGACACTCCACATGGACGCGCACCAGGACGGGCTCAGCGGCAAATTGGGTCGGATCCCCTTTCACCAAGGCCAGGTGCTCGACTTGGTTGAGGCTATCGCGGTAGCCGTAAACCCGAAACTGGCCAAACTCCGTTGGCAGGGTGGCGGCAGCCTCTCGGTGAACCAGTTGTTCGGTGCGCAAGCGGTACTCGATGAGGTGGGCGATGGTGATGATCTTCAAATCGTGCTGACGGGCATATTCGATCAACTGGGGCAGGCGGGCCATGGAGCC
>NZ_JANSIB010000038.1:2643-21443 GCF_047461895.1 Synechococcus sp. R55.8
GGCCCAGCATCAATGCTGACGGTGAAGGCAGTTTGGTTGCTGTCGGTGTTCTGCCCCACCATCAGCGGGATCTTCAGCTCATCGAGGCGGGATCCCTGCATGGCCAGGCAGATAAGGCCCCGCCCGTAGGTGGCCATGAAGTTGATAGCTTGGGGCGTGGCAAACTGGGCAGCACAGACCAGATCCCCTTCGTTTTCTCGGTTTTCGTCATCGACCACGATGACCATGCGACCACACTTGAGGTCTTCGAGGGCTTCGGGGATGGAGTGGAAGATCGTCTCTGTCTCGGCCTGCGGGATGGCGCTCATGGAAAAGGGGACGCAAAAAGGGAAAACCTGGCACAGCCGGCTCTGGGCACCGGATCTGCCGGATCTATGCTAGAGCAAACCGGGCGACAGGTAGGGATCCCAAGGCAGAGTCAGTACTTGGGAATCGAGGGATCGTAAGCCTCTGCCCAGGCGAGGATCCCCCCGCGCAGGTTTTTTCCTTGGATCCCAGCAGCTTGTAGGATCTTCAGGGCTTTGGCCGAGCGTGCCCCACTCTTGCAGTGGACGATCAGCTCTGAGCCGTTAAGGAGGCGACGCACCTGCTCCACCCCGTCGCCGTTTTCAATTTGGGGCAGGGGGATCAGGTGAGCACCAGGGATCCGGCCTATCTCCCACTCATTTGGGTTGCGCACATCGACCAACACAAAGTCTTGGTGAGCATCCATCCGCGCTTTCAGCTCGGCCACAGTGATCTCGGGGATCTCTGTCTGGCCAGCTTGTTCTGTGGCTTGGGCTGGCGGGATCCCGCAGAACTGCTCATAGTCGATAAGCTGGGTGATGGGAGGAGTGGCGGGGTTTTTGCGCAGCTTCAGCTCCCGGAAGCTCATGTTCAGGGCATCGTAAAGCAGCAGCCGCCCACTTAGGGTTGTGCCCACGCCCAGCAGGATCTTCACGGTTTCGGTAGCTTGAATAACACCGATGATGCCGGGGAGGATCCCCAACACTCCCCCTTCGGCGCAGGAGGGCACCAGTCCTGGTGGGGGCGGCTCGGGGTAGAGATCCCGGTAGTTGGGCCCATCTTCGTAGTTGAAGACCGTCGCTTGTCCCTCGAAGCGGAAGATCGAGCCGTAGACATTGGGCTTGCCCGTCAACACACAGGCATCGTTCACCAGGTAACGGGTGGGGAAGTTATCGGTGCCATCCACAATCACGTCATAGTTGGCAAACAGCTCCAGAGCGTTGTGAGACTTCAGGGCAGTCTCATACACATCCACCTGACAGTAGGGGTTGATTTCCAAGATGCGGTTCTTGGCCGATTCCACCTTCGGCTTGCCCACCCAGGAGGTGCCGTGGATCACCTGCCGCTGCAGGTTGGACACATCCACCACATCAAAATCGACGATGCCAATCCGCCCCACGCCGGCTGCCGCCAAGTACAGCAACAGGGGCGAGCCAAGCCCGCCGGTGCCAATGCACAGCACCTTTCCGGCTTTCAGCCGCTTCTGTCCTTCCAGGCCCACCTCGGGCAGGATCAAATGCCGAGAAAACCGCTCCATCTCCTCGCGGGAGAGGCTGACTTGGCTGGTGTCCAGGTTCAACATGCTCACAACCCTCCGGCAATAGCGGGAACGATGCTGATGACGGCTTGTTCTCCCACGGGGGTGTTGTTGCCTTGGGGCAACGTGCGCACATCCTCGTCGTTGAGGTAGACATTGACAAAATTGCGCAGCTTCCCATCCTCGGTGTAGAGGTGGCGCTTCAGCTCGCCATAGCGGGCGATGAGGTTGCCCATCACTTCGCCAACATTGCTGCCCTCGATCTCGACAGCTTCCAGGTTGTCGGTGTAGGGGCGCAGGGGAGAGGGGATCAGAACTTTGGTTGCCATGGGAGTTCGGGGAGAGATCTTGGGTATCTACTGGAGACTTTTGAGGATCCAGAGGATCTGGGCTGACCTATCCGTTTGTCGATCTTGTTGGGGCTGTCTACTGACTTTGAGGATTCAGCTATGTTACAGACAAGGTTCAGCACTAGACTACCGCTTTTTCCGGTGGTACCCATCCCAGCTTTCAAGGATCCCAACTGAACTTAGCCGTGAATTTCAGCCTGAAACAGCGGCAAAGCCCAAACGACTCTAGCTTGCCAAAGCCGGGAGCGGGGGGATGCGAATGTCTTCCAGCATCTGCATCGGCTCCCGTTGGGGCTGCTCCTGCTCATCCAAAACCCAGCTCACCACCTCTTCTGCCTTGCCCTCGCGCACACTGACGATCACACAGGAAAAGCCCCAGGGAAAAGCATGCTGCCGATCAAACTCGGAGGGGATGGCCGCATGGTTGGGATGGGAATGATAGGTGCCCAGGATCCCCAGCCCTTTGCGCACCGCATGGTCGTTGGCCCGCTTGAAATCCGCCGGATCGATCAAAAAGCGGCGGCGGCTGGATTCCCCGTCTGCCAGAGGGTTTTCCGCTTGATCCCAGGTGTTGGTCACCGACCAAAGCTCGTGGATGATCTTGTCGGATCCCCGGATTTCCCCAATTAAAATGCCGCAGCTCTCGTGGGGAAAGGCTTGTTCGCCGTGCTGGCGGATGCTGTGAAGGTGGTCTGCCGAGAGGTAGAGGGCCATGAATCTCGCCTTTGCCGATGGAGTTACCGTTCTTTTATTCTGGCACAAGTTGGCCGGGGATCCCTCAACTTAGCTACACGGATGCCATTGGGGCGCAACGGGCAGGCCGTTCCGCAGAGGCCGCCGCTGCTGAAAATGTTCGGCCACCAGTGTGGCGCGGTCAGACCCGTCCATCGAGTGAACCCAGAGGTGGCTCTGGCTTTGGAGGGGTGACGGGGGCATAGTGGGGGCAACCCTGGCACGGCCCTTGGGGATGGACGGCACAGCGCAACCAAGCCGAGTGGGCACTGAAAACACAAGAGGGATCCCCCAGGGGTGGGCCAAATTCGCCGGCCCGTTGACGGCGCAGCAGCACCACTTGCCGTCGCCAATCTTGCAAAAATCGGCTGTAGGCGCGTTCCCGCCAGCGACGCTTGGCCGCATTTTCGAGGACGTGGGCGGTGAGGTTATCCAACATGGAACGATACCCAGGGAAGAGGCCAACAGGCTGGGAGTTGCGTTGGATGGCTGAGAACCTCAGGATGGCACACACTGGCGAGAAGAACCCAAGAATTGCAAACTCTCCTTGAGTTCAGTTTAAGTTTGTGGAGTTTCTTCCGATGGCTCTGGCTGCTGGTGGCGGGCCTGGGCCCGTTGCAGGGCTTCTCGCACCACAGCAAAGCCCGTTCCCCCGGCGCTGAGCCGCGTGGCCACCACCTGGCGGGGCTCAATGGCCGTCAAAATGTCCGCCTCAAAGGCCGGGTGGAAGGTTTTCCAGCGCTCCAAGGGCAGATCCCGCAGCAGGATCCCCTCTGCCAAACAAATGCGCACAATCTGCCCCACCAAATCATGGGCTGTGCGAAAGGGGATCCCTTTGCGCACCAAGTAGTCGGCCACATCGGTGGCGTTGGAGAAATCTTCCTGCACAGCAGCCGCCATGCGCTCAGGTTGAAATTGGATCCCTTCCCGCAGCAGAAGGGTCATCGCCTCTAGGCAGGCTTTCAGGGTATCGACCGTGTCGAATAGTCCCTCTTTGTCTTCTTGGAGATCTTTGTTGTAGGCCAGCGGCAGCCCCTTCAAGGTGACCAACAAAGCCTGGAGATGGCCAAACACCCGCCCCGCCTTGCCGCGCACCAACTCCGGCACATCGGGATTTTTCTTCTGGGGCATGAGGCTGGAGCCGGTGGCACAGGCATCGGTGAGGGTGACAAAGCCGAACTCCTGGGAAGCCCAGAGGATCATCTCTTCCGAGAGGCGGCTGAGATGCACCAAAATCAAGCTGGCGGCAGCGTGGAACTCCACCAGGTAGTCCCGGTCGCTGACGGCATCCAAGCTGTTGGCGCTGATCCGCTCAAATCCCAGCAGATGGGCGGTGAGCTGCCGATCGATGGGCAGAGAAGTGCCGGCCAAAGCCCCGGATCCGAGGGGGCAGACATTCACCTCTTCCCGCACCCGCCCCAGCCGTTGCCAGTCTCGCCAGAACATTTCTTCATAGGCCAAGAGGTGGTGGGCCAAGCTAATCGGCTGAGCCCGTTGCAGATGGGTGTAGCCGGGCAGGATTGTCTCCAGATGCCGCTCGGCCAAGTCCAACAAAACTCCGCGCAGCTCCCAGAGGGCTTGACGAAGGTGATCGATCTGATCTCGCAGATAGAGACGCAGATCGGTGGCCACTTGGTCATTGCGGGAGCGCCCGGTATGCAGTTTTTTTCCCACTTCCCCCACCAAAGCCACCAAACGACGCTCGACGGCGTAGTGGACATCCTCTGCCTCTGGATCGGGCCGGAAGGTGCCGGCAGCCGCTTCCTGTTGGATCTGCTCCAATCCCCACCGGATCTGGTCGGCCTCTTGCTGGGTCAGGATGCCACAAGCGGCCAACATCTGCACATGAGCCAGGGATCCGGCCACATCGTAGGGCAGCAGGCGGATGTCGAAGCCGATACTGGCGTTGAAGCGGGCAATGGCAGGGTGCAGGGATCCCTCGAAGCGTTGGCTCCAGGGGCGAGGGGTGGAAGTTACCGTCGGCTCAGACATTGGCTGGGAACCGGAAGAATGGGGAGAAGGATTGACCACCGTAGGAAGACCCCACTGCAGTTGTGGAGAAAAAACACAGAAACCGACCGCCGACGGCCAAAACCCCGCCGGCTCAGGCCAACTGGATCCAGCTAGAGCAATGGCGACAAGGCTCTAGTGGGAGCTGGTGATGCTCTTGAGCATGTAGCCCGCCACGATCCCTATCAAAAGCGCCCAAATTTGGCCCGATTCCACAAAGCCATTCCAACCCTTGCGGATATCGCCCAGCACATCCTGTCGGAACACCTGCCCGACAATCATTTCCGTCTGGAAAGCCGCGGGGGCCGGCAAGTAAACCGAAGCGGTTTCAGACCCAGAAGGAGAGAAGTTCATGGTTGTACCTCAGGTGTAGATAACACAGTGCAGCCAACCTGGTAGCTCCACCAGCTAGAGCGTACCGCTCTGAAAGACCTACGAAACGCCAACAAACACTTCCACTCGCACCGGCGGCGCGGAGTGCTCAGCGTCTGCCGCGCTTCTGCTTTCTTCCTGCCTTAACGAACTATGGCTGGCAGCAGAGATCACCCCCACTGCCCCGCCAGAGGGATCTCCCCAGGCGTGACTTCCCCGCAAGCTGCAGGTAGCCGCTCCTTGCTCTCTGAGAGAGCCACACAGACTAAAGCTGGAGCAGGCTTTAGCCCATGCAGAACGCATGCCAGAACTAACCAACTAGCCTAGTAGTCCGGCAAAACCACGTCAACCAACCCACCGTTGCTGCCCAGCCCAGTAGCGTTGAGTAGCTTGCTTGAGCTATTGTGAGCGTTGCGGCCTGCTGTCATTAACCCTGAGTTTGAACTTTTTTAGCTAGGCTGGCTCGGAGTCGGGCAACACCTTCAACACCACCAGCGTTGTGTCGTCCACGGGCTCAGGCCGCAGGGAAATCTCGTCCTGCAACAGGAGCTCTGGATCCTCGGGCAGCCATAGGGGAAGAGGGTGGGATCCCCGACGGCCTCGGAAGGCATCCATCTGCTCAAACAAGCTCTCCAAAATGTCTTCGGGGGAGTCGTAGCGACAGGCAGCATACTGGATGGCGTCCATCAGCCCAGAGGTTTCCAAGCGCTCGCCGCGGGTGTTGGCTGTCTCCGTGTAGCCATCGGTGTAGTACACCACCACATCCCCGGGTTGCAGTTGCACGCAGCTTTCCGAGTAGTGGCTGTTTTCTTCCAAGCCGATCAGCGCCCCCTCTGTGTCCAGGGGTTGAATTTCTCGGGTGCGGGCCTGCCACCACAGGGTGGGGTTGTGGGCCGCGTTGCTGAAGCAGAGGCGATGGGAGCGGGGATCGTACTCCGAATAAAACAGGCTGATGAAGCGATTGGAGTTTTCCAGGTCACTGTACATGGCCCGGTTCAGATGTTGCAGAACACGGGCCGGCGAATGGCGGTTGAGGGCCTCCGCCCGCACCATGGCGCGGGTCATGGTCATCAACAGGCCGGCGGGCACCCCTTTGCCCATCACATCCCCAATGACGATGGCCAAGCGAAAGCCTGCCGTTTCTTCAGATGAGTCGGATGTTTCCAGGCGTTCGCCGGGAATCTTGATGAAGTCATAGTAGTCGCCCCCCACTTTGCTGGCCACCCGGCAACGGGCTGCCAGGCGAATCCCCTTGACTTGAGGGCACTCCCGAGGTAGCAGTTGGGTCTGGATGTAAGAGCCAATCTCCATTTCTTTTTCCAGGGCCATCTTGCGGCGCAAGGCTGCCGTCAAGCGGTCATTTTCGATGGCCACCCCTGCCTGATCGGCGACCAAGCGCAACAGTTGTTGGCGACGTTCATCCCAGTGGTAGCCAGGCTGACGGCTGAAGACGTACAAGCGACCCTGGACAGAGTTGCGAATCAGCAGCGGCGTGCCGAAAAGGCGTACATCCGGCCCCAAGCTCTGGCGGAACCGTTCGTCCAAGAGGTGTTCAAGGGCAGGGATCTTAACAGACAGGGATCCCTCCGTTTTGAGAATGGGCTCTTGAGCCGAGAGAGTTTGGGCGATCTGCTCCATCTCAGCCCGAATCTGCTCGCGGTGATTGAGATCGGAACAATGCAGTTGATCCAACTGGATGGTGCCGTTGGGATTGAACAAAACCAGGGCTCCCCCTTCGGCATCGGTCAGTTGGCTGGCCACAAAAGCCGTCAGCTCCAGGATCTGGTTCAAGTTGTTAAAGGAGCGCAGGGCAAAAGCCAGCCACGCCAGCAGATACTGCATCCGATGGTGTTCTCTCTCCAGTTCTGCCACCCGATCCGGCATTGCAGGGGCAGGCACAATGGCCGGCTTGACCTCCGGCAGCTCTCTATCATCGGACGCAACGGCACCTGAAGAGGTGGGATCCTCATCCTGGCCGGTCTGAGCTGAGCGCAAGTCCCCCGAATTGTCCGTGGGCGACAGCGACGGAGCATTGGGGGGGAGGGGATTTTTGCCCGAATCCTGGGCCAGCAAGGACTCTGACCACAAAGAATCTGACAGCCCGGCAGGGGGCTGCCCTAAAACGGCCTTTTGGGGGCTGTGATCATCCATCGGGAAGACTGGCGTTAATCCCTTGGAAACGTAACGAAACAGCTTAGCAAAAATATCACAAGCTTCATCACACTCATCCCTCACACCCGGCGATGCTGACGGGATCCCTGGCACAGCTCTCGGTAGAGCTGTTCCACCTGGCTGAGGTTGTGGCTGAGGGTATAGCGCTCCAGCACCCGCTGGCGGGCCTTCATCCCCAGCAGTTGGGTAAACTCCCGTTGATCCCGCAGCAAAGGCAGCAGCGTTTGCAGCTCTGCTGTCACCCGTGTCGGATCCAGCGGGATCCCGGCTCCATCGGCCAAAACCTCGCCATCGGCACCCACATCGGTGGCTACCGCTGCCAGCCCACAGGCCATCGCCTCCAACAGGGACAAAGAGAGCCCCTCGATCAAGGAGGGCAAAACAAACACATCGGCTCCTCGCAAGATCTCGATGCGTTGCTGCTCGTCGGCAATATAGCCCAGCCAGTGGATCCCATGTTGAAGGGTGTAGCAGGGCTTGAGGGTGTTGAGCAGTGGCCCATCCCCCACGATCAGCAGACCACACTTCTCCCCCATTTGGGCGTGTTTCCAAGCCTTGAGTAGGGCTTCCAGGTTTTTTTCCGGCGAGACCCGCCCTTGATAGACGAAGATCCGCTCCAGTCCCAACCGCTGTTTGAGGGTGGAGGGCCCAGGCGCGTACTTGTCCACATCCACACCATTGGGAATGACCACCACCTGCTGGGGGCTCACCCCCAGTTTGACCAAGATCTCCCGTTGCGTTTCCGAGAAGACAATGGTGCGGTGATAGTTGGCCAAACACGGGGCGTAGAGCTGGTAGGCCAAGTATTGGGTGCGAGAGGCGATGTTGCGCCGCCGCCGGTCGAAGGCCGGGTGGAAGGTGGCCACCAGCGGCTGGTTGAGCTCAGCACAGATCTCCGGCAGCACAAAGTCGATGGGAGAAATGGTCAAGGAGGCATGCACCAGATCCGGCTGCAATTCCTTGAGGGCCTGGGTGAGCAACCGCTTGGCGTTGGGGGCCGGGATCGTGTAAATCTGCGATTTGTACAGACAGGGGAGGGAAACGTCTCGACGATCCAGCTCCGCCCTCCAGCCTTCACCTCCAGGATCCAGGGCGGGCGGTTGGCCCTCGTTGGTGAAGTGAAAAAAGCTCACTTGATGCCCTCGATCCAAAAGGCCGTTGGTCATCTCGCGGCTATAGGTGACGTTGCCACAGAAAGGTGTCTTTTTGCCTATCCAGGCGATGTGCATGGGCGGATCCCCGCGGAGCTGAAACGCTGAGCTGCAAAAGGAGTCTCGATTCTTAAACCTCTACAAGAGTAGCAGAGTTGGCTCCTGCCTTGGCCCGTTCCCCCAGAAGAGGGTATCCAGCCTGGCGCTGCGGCAGGATTTAGGGGGCCTCTCTGCCCAATAAGCTCCAGGTGTACAGCCCCGCCAGCCCCGCCAGAACAGACAGGGCCACAAACATCCAGGGAAGGCCAAGGCGGGCTTCTGCCAATCCCGTGAACACCAGCGGCAAACTGAGGGCAATGTTGGCGGCGTTGTTCTGGAGCCCAAAGATCTTGCCCCGCAGATGGTCGGGCGTTTCCTCTTGGATCAAGGTTTGCATCGGCACCGCCACCAGAGCCCCGCCACAGCCCAACAGGGCAATCCAGCCCAAGCTGGGCAGCAGCCAGTGGGTCGTCCAGGAGAGGGCTGCCAGAGCCCCACAGAGCAGCAGGGATCCCAGGCCAACCCAGGCGCGGCGGCTCACCCGTCGGCCCGTATGGCCCACCCAAAAGGCGCCGATCCCCATGCCTAGGCCAGCAGCGGCCAACAACACCCCGAACTGATCCGGCTTCAGCTCTGCCATCACTTCGGCCATGCGCACCGCCAAAACTGCCAGCGCCGCAAACAGCGAGTAAAGCACCACCACCTGCACCAAAGCAGCTCGGATCAGGGGCACCTGGCCGACATAGTGCAGGCCCAGCCGGAGATCTTCCCAGAGGTGAGGGACTTCCCAACGCCGGGGCTCCAGCTTCTCATGGGGTTGTAGCAGCAACAGCAGGGATCCCGCCAAGAGGTAGGCTCCTCCCACCAACAGCTCCGGACCCACTTCCCAGCCCGGCAACCAATGGCGTACCCAACGATCTGCCAGGGTTAACAGCGGCTCCCCCACGGCAAACCCGACGATCAGCGAAGCCATCATCGTGGTGGTGTACAGGGAGTTGGCCGCCAGCAGCTCTCGCTTCGGCAGGATCAGGGGCAAAGTCGCCTGCTCGGCAGGAGCAAAAAACTGGGTCAGAACCGAGACGGCAAAGCTCACCAGCAACAGCCCCGCAAACCCCAAGGGGATCCCCGGCCAAAGGTCGCGCCCAGCGGTAAGCCAAAGCAGCGGCGGCAACAGCAGCACCAGGATCCCGCGCCCCAGGTTGGAGAGCACCAACACCCCTTTTTTCAGCCAGCGATCCACAAATACCCCTGCCAGGCTGCCCAATAGCATCGCCGGCAGCGTAAAAGCCAGCATGATGGCCGAGACCCAACCGCTGATGGAAGCCCCTTCCGGCTGAAATTCGCGGGCAACCAACCCAATCAGCAGCACCAACAACACCTTGTCCGCCAACTGGGAACACGCCTGCCCCATCCACAGCAGCAGGAAATTGCGCCGGCGCAGCACGGTTACAAAGTTGCTCAGGCCCGGCTCAGACAGACCTTGATCTTCCTTCTCTGCTTTTTGCCCCTTTTCGGGATCCTCAGGGGGTGGCTCCGGCAGGGGATCCCCAGGAGAACACTCCGGCGAGCTGAGGGCGGGGCTTGCTGTCGGCTCAGGCAAGAGAGCTTCTGACTTCAGCCCCCAAGTTGGCGTTGACGCAGGTGGGGGATTCTGGAGAGGGGAACTGGGGTGGCAGATCCCTGCCCCTCCCTCCGGCCAGCCCCATCGTTGCTCCAAAGTCATCATGCTCCCCAGGTGACCTGCCCATTTCCCCGACGTCGGCCCCACAACAGAATGGGATCCCGTCAGCAAACAAAAGTGGAAATGGGGTGCCCCGATCTTATCTTGGCCCGCCTTCCAATCCACCAACCCAAATCTTGGGAATCGGCAGGCCTAGCTTCCTGCGGCAGACAAGGAGCGCAAGGGATCCGGGATCGACTCGCTTGGAGCCACAAAGCTGCCCTTCTCTACAAAGGTTAAGCGCAGGCTCAGCCAACGAATAAAATCCGCGTTGGTGGATACCACTGCCCCCAGGGGCTCCTTCAACTTGTCCCGCAGGGGCTTTAACTCTGGAGCTTCCATGAAGGCCGGCTGGGGCACCCAGAAGAAATCGACAGGGCAATGGCGCTCCTCGCAGTATCGACGACGCTCCTCCAGCACCTCTTCCAGAGGCTCAGAACGTAAGAAAGACAGGCTGGCAACGACAAAATGATAGGTAGTCGGTTCGGCAGCAGACATAAGATTGCTGTGGAACTGTGTTGAGAATAAAGGCTAGAGCCGGGCGTCCACCGCTCCTTGCAGATCCTCTCCCTCAGAGAGAGGCAGATTTGAGCAGATGCGGAGCCGGATCGCGGGAGCTACACAGCGGCTGACAGTCTTCCAACTGCCGGAGAACGGGTAGCCGCGCCATGACTTCCTCAGGGGGCATGGAGTGTTCTGAAGCCTGCTTGAGGGTAGGTAGAGCCTGAGCTGCCCATTCCCGAGCCCAGGGAGCGGACTCAGGAGTTTCCTTCTCCTCCAACAGCTCTTGGCAAAGGGCAGTTGAGCGCTCCAAGTCACCACTGCCCTGATATGCCATGATCAGAGCTACACGAGCCAAAACGCATTCTTCCGGATCTGCCCTAGAGCCATTGCGCTCGCTCAGGCGGCGGGACAAACTCTCTTGTCTTTCTTGGATGGAACAGCAGTAGCAGAAGGACTCGAGAAGGTTGATCGCCTCCAGGTAGCGCTCCTGCTTGAGAGCAGTGATACCGGCGCGGAGGGATCCATGGGGGTGGGACATGAGCCTAAGTACAAGAAAAGAGTTCGGACGGACTTGCACCTGAAGGTTATCCAGTCAGTGGCCCGTCTTCTCATCCAAGGTTTCGTGTCTAAAACTACTATACACCCTCTGGACAAGTGACCGCCGATTTACTCTTCCTCTTAAGCTTGTGGAAAGGGCGCTCAACCCTTACGGGCTAGGGTGTAGGCGCTGACATAGTGAGTCTCCCGGCGCAGCACCGCACAGCCTGCCTGTTGCAGGCGCACCCCCAGATCGTCGTGGATGTAGTCGCGGTAGTAGGGTTCGTGGAAGGTTTGCATAAAGGCTTCCATCGTCTCCTTCAGCTCTGGCGAATCCAGCAGTTGCACCGAGTCGCAGATGACCACCACGCCCCCTGGCTTCACCACCCGACTCATCTCGTTGATGACATTTTGTCTGGCCGGGCCAGGCAGCTCATGAAAGAGAAAAACGCTGATGACGGCGTCAAAGGTGGCATCGGCATAGGGCATGGCCTCGGCGTTGGCGCGGATAAGCTGGGGCAGCTCCCCCGGCAGCTCCTGCAACAGTCGGTTGGCCTTGCGCAGATAGGCGGGGGAAAGATCCAGACCGTACAAAGCCGCTTTGGGCAGGGATCCCCGCAGTAGGCGCAGCATCCGCCCCGTGCCACAAGCTACATCGAGGATGTGGGGGCTGACCAAGGTGGGATCCAAGGCATCTTTGAGCAGGCGAATCACCCGACGGCGCATCGCGTCCGCTGTGCCCCCAAACAGCAGCTCCACCTGCAGGTCATAAAGCTCAGCCGAGCTGTCGCTCAGGTAGCCGTTGGTTTGGTAATGGAAATTTTGCAGGTAGTATTTCGGATAGCCCTCGGTGGAGATGTCTTGAGAAAACTCTTGGTAACGCTTGCTGTGAACCCGCCGAGTAATTTGCGGCAAATCCAACCACACCTGTGGGTAATAGCGGGCAAAGTCCAGCCAGGGGTTGTCGAACAAGAGCGCGTGCGGGTAGTACCCTGCCTCAGCATCTTGCCAGTCCGCTTGCAGGAGTTGTTCATAACGGGCCCGCAACACCTGTAGCGTGTCAGCGCTCACCCGCACCTTGGCCCGCGGCGGCGGGGTCCTCCCGGAGGAGAAGCTTTGCAGATCCCTGAGCACGGAGAGCATCAGATCTGAAGCTTGGGTGGAGAGCGCTTTGTGGGCAAAGCCGAAGATGTTTTTGCCCCACTGAAAAGCGCGGTAGGCAGCTTCTCCGACTGGAGATGGGATCGGCAGCGACAGCTCAGGACTTAGTTGTAGGCTCATAACCCTGCAAGGTGCGAATGAAGAATGAAGGCTTAACGTTTGTTTACACTTAATTATAGCAAGGCGGCCACGCCGGGCCGGCAGCCGCTGGGCGCGGGGAAAACCTGGCGGAATTGGATCCCTGAGCACACCCCATCTGGCCAAGCAGGGGAGTACTCTAGTGGTGTCCTCAAAAGGATGTCCCCGATTGCCCTATGAGCTGGAGGAAGGGGCTGATCAGGTCGATTTGATAATGGGAAGAGGGAGCGCCTCAGCATGACAACCAAGACGGTGTTGGTCATTGACGATAGCATCATGATTCGCAAGATGGTGGCCAGCATCTTGGCCGATCAGTTCCAAGTGGTGGAGGCCAAAGACGGGTTGACAGGGCTGGAAGCGGCCAAAAAACATCACCCCGACCTGATCCTGCTGGATTTTGTCATGCCCAAGATGGATGGCTACGACACCTTGCAGGCCATCCGCCGCGAAGACAGTCTGAAAAATACTCCTATCATCATGATGTCGGGGCTGAAGGAACAGGTGACTGCCCGCATTCCTGAGCCCTTTGTCGATTTTGATTTCATCGAGAAACCGTTTGAGGCAGATGCCCTTTTGGCTCTTATCCAAAAGGTCCTCCAGGTTGCCCCTGCCGCTGCACCGGAGCCGGGATCCGAAACCAACACCCAACTGATTCTGAACCGGCTCACCGCCATCGAGACGCTGCTGATTCAAGGTACGGAAAACTTGATCCAGCGGGAGGTGGTGGCGCGGCTTTCTGGGATCAACCAATGCCTGGCGCGTCAGGAATCCCGCAGCAGCAATCTGGAGGCCCAGATCAGCAAGCTCGCCGGCGAAGTGGAGCGACATGCCCAGGGTTTGGCCTTGATCGTCAAGGAGCTGCGGCACATTCGTAAGTTGTTGGGGGGATCCTGATGTCTGAGAGGGTCTTTGAGCGAGCTTATCGGCACCTGGATGCAGTGACGGCTCTGTTTGTGGCCGTGCTGCTGATTTCCAACATCGCCTCGACCAAGATCGTTCTTCTGGGGCCCTTTACCTTTGACGGGGGCACCATTCTCTTCCCCCTCAGCTATATCTTTGGCGACATCCTCACCGAAGTCTATGGCTATGCCCGCTCGCGACGGGTGATCTGGCTGGGATTTCTCTCGGCGGCCCTCATGTCGGTGACATTCATGATCGTGGGATCCCTGCCGGCCGCCCCCGACTGGCCCTATCAAGAAGCCTACGACCAGATTCTGGGCCTGACGCCCCGCCTTGTGCTGGCCAGCTTAATCGCCTATTGGGGAGGCAGCTTTGCCAACGCCTATGTACTGGCCCGCATGAAGGTGTGGACGCGGGGACGGTGGCTGTGGACACGCACCATCGGCTCTACCCTGGTGGGCCAAGCGGTGGATACTGGACTGTTTGTCACCTTGGCCTTCTGGGGGGTGTTCCCCGGCCTGGGCAGCTTAATACTCTCCAACTATGTGTTCAAGTGTGCCGTTGAGGTGGCGTTTACGCCCCTGACCTATGCCATTACCGGCTGGCTAAAGCAGCAAGAACAAGAAGACTACTTCGATGTGGCAACCGACTTTAACCCCTTCCGCCTCCAGCCTGTATCCAGGTGAGTCCATCAACTGCCCCAACGGATTTGGCTTTGAGAGGGATCCTATTTTGGTATAGTCAGAGCGTCATCCTATTTATCCTGCTGCCATCCGGTGTTACCGGGAGCTTTTATCCAAGACAAGACTTTTGTGAGGGATCCGCAAGATGATGCTCGTTTTCCAAATTGCTTTGTTGGTGTTGGTGCTTTACAGCTTGCTGTTGGTGGTGGCGGTGCCGGTGCTCTACAGCTCAGCCAGTGACTGGAGCCGGGCCAAGAATGTGATTTTGGTGGGATCCCTGCTCTGGGTGCTGATGGTGATCGGGGTGGGGGTGCTGAGTTTCCTCAAGTGAAGCCGTAGAAGGGCAGGGGCATCTTGCCGTTACAATCGGCGCTGTGGGGGGCTGCACTGTGGGTATGGTGGCCCAAAGTTCTTGTTGAGATCTCTGCCAGAACTGCGTACTTGCGCACCCCGGTGAGCCCTAGGCTCTCTCGGTAGAGGGGATCCCATCCTCTACAATGGACGGCGAGGCGTCGGCCTTGCTTGCCATCGGTCAGGCTGTCTACAGGCCGCGCTAGTGAGCTTTGAAGGTGCTGAGGTGTTTCAACCAGCGGAGGTTTGGGTGTTGAGAGCAGTGATGAGAGCAGGGAAATGTTCGCAGGAACTTGGCCTTGCTCGGCGAGGAATGAGGCTGGCCTTGGCGGGCCTGTTGATGGGGAGCCTGGGATCCCTGGTGATGCCCCATTCTGCAGAGGCGCAGTCGGGTTTGGTGATCACCGGCAGTGAAGGGGTACCTGTCCTCAGCTATCGGCTCGATTTTGGCGGGGTTCGCAGTCGTTTGGATCGCTATCGCCTGACCATTCCCCCCCAGAATGTGGCGGTGGCAGAAGTGCAGATCAACGGGGACAGGAATTTCGATGGCCGCATCGATCCGGAAAGTGTCCGCCTGGAGGTAGAAGGCCGGCCTGTAGAGCTGGATCAAGTGTACTGGAACGAGGAGTTTCGCTCTCTAGAGGTGGTGGCCCGTCAACCCATTGCTGCCGGTCAGGAGATCCGTCTGGTGCTCTCCAACGTGCGCAACCCTTCATCTGCCGGTATCTACCGTGTGGAGGCGCGGGTACGGGGTACGGAACCCAACCCCCTCTTCCGGAATGTGGGCAACTGGCTGATTACCATTGAAGACCCAGAGCGGATTGGCTTCTGATCTATTGACCCGATGATCTGACCTACTGTTGATCTTTGCGGCGATCCTATAGGCACAGCCCTTTTGCGGGTCTGGGACAGCGACACCCAAGTTCCCGGCCAGTTGGGGTGGGATCCCTCTGCAAGTGTTTGTTCGCCGTGGTATGGGCTGCTGGAAAAAGCCGGAGTTCTGAGTTTTTCTAAGAATGGGGATTGTGCAAATCCGGCAAGTTTGGGTGGGGGAGTGTTTACCTTGTTGCTTGCTGACACTTGGTATCCCGATTGGTGGCAGGCTCTAATTTTGGGCATGGTGCAAGGGATCACCGAATTTCTGCCCATTAGCAGCACGGCCCATCTGCGGGTGTTTCCGGCTTTGGTGGGGTGGCCGGATGCGGGAGCTTCGTTTACGGCGGTGATCCAGTTGGGCAGTTTGGGGGCGGTGCTGATCTACTTTGCCTCTGACCTGCGCCAGTTGATCCTCGGCTCTTGGAAGGCTTGGCGAGAACGAGATTTCCAGCAGGAGCCTTGGCGGCTGCTGGTAGGGATCCTGGTGGGAACAGTGCCAATTGTGGTTGCCGGCTGGGCCATCAAGGCCATTTGGGGATCCCCACCCCGCCAGTTGTGGGTGATCGCCACTGCAGCCATTGGCTTGGCTGTGTTGTTGGGCTGGGCAGAGCAAACGGGCAAACGCCAGCGAGACCTTCACAGCTTGGGCATTGGGGATGGGATCTGGGTGGGGCTGGCCCAAGCTTTGTCCCTGATCCCTGGGGTGTCGCGCTCCGGCTCGACGCTGACGGCAGGGCTGTTTCTCCATTTGCAACGCCCGGCTGCCGCCCGTTACTCCTTCTTGCTGGGGATCCCGGCGCTCTTTTTGGCGGGGGTAGAAGAGTTGATCTCTGAGTTCAGGGCAGAGGCGCTGCTGTCGCAGGGGTTGGGCACTCTTTCTGCTTTTGTCTTTTCCTATCTCTCTATCGATTGGCTGATTCAGTTTTTGCAGCGCAGCAGCACCTGGCTGTTCATCGTCTATCGGATTGGCTTTGGCCTGTTCATTTTCTTGGGGTTGGCCCTGGGGTTCCTGAAACCCTAGGCTGGGTTTTGCAGCTCCTTCCTTCACCCTTGCTCCCGCAGGCTCTGCAGCGCCTTGGGCAGGTGCTCCGCCAGGTGGGCCGGATCCACCCCTGTTAGACCGCGTTCCCGCGCCAGCTGGATAGCCGCTTGGGCATGCCACCACACCCCGGCACAGGCGCAACTGAGCAGCTCAGCAATCTCCAAGGGCCAACCCACTTGGGCCGTTCGGCGGGCCACCAGGCCACCAATCAGGCCAGTCAAGACATCGCCGCTGCCACCGCGGGCCAAAGCCGGCGTGCTCTCCGGATTCACCCAGCATTCCCCAGTGGGAGAGGCGATCACCGTCCGCGCCCCCTTCAAAACCACTACAGCTCCACTCTGGGCTGCTGCTCTTTGGGCTGCCTCGATGCGATCCCCAAGCGGGATCCCTGGAAAGAGCCGCCGAAATTCCCCCAGGTGGGGGGTGAGAATGGCTTGGATCCCGTTTTCTGGCAGGCGCTCTACCCCCATCTCCGCCAGAGCATTGAGGCCATCGGCATCGATAACCCAGGGGATCCCGGCCCAATCCCGCAGCAGGAGTTCCAGCAGCGGTAAGCGGGTTTCTCCCAAGCCCGGCCCCACGGCCACCGCCTGAAAGGGTTTCTCGGCAACCGGCGGCAGAGAAGGGATCCCTTCCCAGGCATGAACCAAAACCTCTGGCAAGGCGCTGTGGATCAGTCCTTTCAACTCCGCCGGCACCGCCATCGTCACCATACCCACCCCACTGGCGCGGGATCCCAGCCCCGCCAACAGGGCCGCCCCGGCATAGGCCGCCGAGCCTGCCACCCCTAGCAGGGATCCCTGGCGGTATTTGTGGGTATCCAAAGGGGGATCCGCGGGAAAGTGCTGCCAAGGCCGCAGCAACAACCGGGGAACCTCCACCTCTGGGCAGGCCCAAGCGGGGATCCCAAAATCAACGCGACGTAACCGTCCTACCCAAGGCAGAGCTGCTTCCTGCCACAGCCCCCGTTTCCAAAGGCCAAGGGTATAGGTATGGCTGGCGCGAATGCAGCAGCCCCAGACTTCCCCGGTTTGGTCGTTGAGGCCAGACGGCAAATCCAGGCTAAGGATGGGGATCCCACTGCCATTGGCCCACCCCACCGCCCCCGCCCAAGGCTCCCCCAAAGGCCGGTTCAGACCGATCCCAAACAGGGCATCAATTAACAAATCGCAATCGGCCAGCTCTTCAAGACTCTCCACAAACTCTGCCCCCAGCGCCTTGAGATAGCGGGCGTGGTCTGCCGTCAGGGGCTTGAGTTCTGGCTTGCCCAGCCACACCTTCACCGACTTTTGGGCCAGCCATAGCTCCCGCCCAACCACCAACCCATCGCCACCGTTGTGCCCTGTCCCACAGAGGATCCCAATGCGATGGGCTTGCGGAAAATCCTTCTGCAACTGAGCAACAACGGCCAGCCCCACCTTCTCCATCAGAGCGGCAACGGGCATGCCGGCAGAGAAGATCTGCTCCTCAATGCGCTGCATCTGTGCGGAACTGACCAGGCTGATGGCCGGATTGAACTGGCAACGAGAACCCATATCGCTACGCAACGCTGTTGCAACCGGCGGCATTGCTGAGGGGAGATGGCTCATGGCTAAGTTGCGCTAATCGAGCTTAGCTCTATCACATTCCCATCCGGATCCCGGACGAACACTGCCGCTCGCCCGGAAGCGCTCGGTTGCACCTCATACCCTTCCTGCCGCAGGCGAGCCTTCACCGCTTCCAAGTCATCTACCCCCAGCGCCACATGGGGATTACGCCCCCACTTTGAGGATCCCGTTCCGCTTCGCTGCCGTGGATCCATCGGCTCCTCGGCCACGATTAAATGAATTTGGGAGGAACCCACTTGATACCAAGCGCCGGGAAAGTCAAACGGCAACCGTTCCACCTTGGGGATCCCAAGCACCGTTCCGTAAAAATGTTCGGCTCTGGCCAGATCGCTTACCCAAAGGGCGGTGTGCAGGTGCTGGTAGGTTGGCTTTCGTGGAGTAGTCATCGTCTTGGCGGCGGATCTTGACCCGAGGGCTTTGCAGGATCTGGTGCAAACAGGTTTATTTTCTCGCAACAGCCAGCCAAACCTGTGAGCTAAGGTGGAGCTAACGCACCGGCGACGACCCTACTCTTGTTCTCGCACAGGGGTTGACCTATGGGATCCCGCACCAAGTTTTTTGGCACGGTCTTGGCCATGCTGGCCGTGAACAGCATCTACATGCAGTTGCAGCAGCTTTCCCTGAGGCTGGAGGAAAGGGATCCCGCCCCCTCTGAGCAGTCTTTTCCAGAGCCTCAAAGCAGCCAGGACTCCGTCCTGCTTCCGCGAGCGGAACGGCTGGATCCCTGGCGTCGTGTTGCCCAAGTTTTGCAGGGGTTGCGGCTCGGCGATGCCGGCTTCAGAGGACTTCGTCCCGCCAACGCGAACGGGATCCTGTCGCCAGAGTCCACGTCCCCCCTGGAGCCTTGAGTGCCAAGCTGAGAGCATGACTCTAGTCAATAATAAGCTCAACTATACTGAAAATAATGTATAA
>NZ_JANSIB010000039.1:0-21030 GCF_047461895.1 Synechococcus sp. R55.8
GATGAGAATGGGTTGATCACCGATACACAACCTCCAGAAACGATGAGCTGCTCAGCTAGAAATCGCAGGAGCCCCGTACGGTACCCGTAGGGTCAGTGTCGGGAGGAATGCTATAATGGTACTGCGGACACCAGAAACAGCTGTTTAGGGCACTGGTAACGGTCGATTGGGGGTGCAGTAAACCACCCCAGAGGCTCGCGGTTGGCTTGCTAACTGCAGGGCTACTAAAAGCCCGCTTCGTACCGCCTAGCGGTCGGTGTCGGGTAGTTTACATGAAGCTTACAGCCGGGATCCCCATGGGAGATATGGGATCCGGTTTGATCAAAATTGTAAAGTTTTGTGCGCAATCTGCCGGGGCGAGCAATCACCACCCTGGTTCTGCCAGCGCAAGATTTTATAGTGTTGATCCCTACCTTTTCCCCGCAAGGGGAAGATGGTGAATGGGGTGACAGGCTGGGAACTGTCCTAGCGACACCTGGGGAGAGAGGCTGGGTTTAATAGACTGTAAACGTAATTTACGGTACAGATCTATGACAACTGCTGCCGCTTCTGCTACTCCCACTGCCCCTGAGACGACGCTGCTGAACGTTTGGCAAGTGCTGGCGGAAGAGTTTGCCGGTCAGGTTGCCCTACGGGATCCCCACGCGCAGCCAGTTTTCGAGATATCTTATGGAGAGCTGTTTCGCCGCATTCAAACCCTGGCGGCTGGCCTGCAGGCTTTGGGCATTTGCCCGGGGGATCGGGTGGCCATTTTTGCCGATAACTCCCCCCGCTGGCTGATGGCCGATCTGGCCACGATGTTCACGGGAGCTGTGAATGTGCCCCGCAGCGCTGTGGCGGATCCCAGTGAGCTGGGCTACATCTTGCGCCACTCCGGTAGCACGGCCCTGATTGCTCAGGATCTGAAGACCCTGAGGCGGATCCGGCCGGATGTGCAGGAGCTGGGCCTGGAACGGCTGCTGTTGCTTTCCGATGAGCAGGAAGCAGGGGTGCTGAACTTTTCCCAATGGCTGCAAAAGGGTCGGGAACACACCTACCAACCCCCAAAGCTGGAGCGATCCCAACTGGCCACCATCATCTACACCTCCGGCACCTCCGGTCGGCCCAAGGGGGTGATGCTCAGCCACGGCAACCTGATGCACCAGGTGGAGAACTTGGGCGTGGTCGTACAGCCACAACCGGGGAATAAGGTGTTGACCATTCTGCCCACTTGGCACTCTTATGAGCGGGCTTGCGAGTATTTTCTCCTCAGCCGTGCCTGCATGCTGGTCTATACCAGCCCTCGCTTTATCAAACAAGATTTCCAACAGGAGCACCCCCATTTTCTGGTGGCAGTGCCCCGGATTTGGGAAACCGTTTATGAAGGGATCCAACGGCAATTCAAAGAGAAAAGTCCCCTGATGCAGCGGCTGATCCGCGCTCTGATGGCCGTGAGTGAGAGCCATGTGCTCTCTGGACGGATAGCTCGCAACCAGTCGATTTTGCATTACGGAGTCAGCCCCTGGGTGCGCCTGCAGGCTCGCCTGCAACATTGGCTGCTCTGGCCCCTGCACCGATTGGCCGATGTGCTGATCTACCGCAAGGTACGACGGGCGTTGGGCCCCAATTTTCAACATGCCATCAGCGGCGGTGGATCCCTGCCTGCCTACTTGGATCTGTTCTACGAGGTGGTGGGCATTTCCATCTTGAATGGCTACGGCCTCACCGAAACTTCGCCGGTGTTGTGCGCGCGGCGTCCAGACAACAATGTGCGCGGTACGGCTGGCCCCCCTCTGCCGGGGACGGAGTTTCGCATTGTGGATCCTGAAACCCGACAGCCCCTGCCCTCCGGCCAAAAGGGGTTGATCCTGGCCCGTGGCCCGCAGGTGATGATGGGCTATTACAACAACCCGGAAGCCACTGCCAAGGTGCTCAGCTCCGACGGCTGGTTTGAAACCGGGGATCTGGGCTGGCTCACCCCCGACGGGCAACTGGTGATCACCGGCAGAGCCAAGGATGTCATTGTCCTACTCAATGGGGAGAACATCGAGCCCCAGCCGCTGGAAGATGCTTGTCTGCAGTCTCCTTACATCAGTCAGATCGTGATCGTCGGGCAAGACCAAAAGAAATTGGCTGCCCTCATCTACCCCAACCTCGATGCCCTCAAAGCCTGGGCTGCCGAGCAAGGGATCCCGGCTGAGGAAGCCGAGCTGCTGGCCCAGCCCCAGACCCGCACCTTGATTTTGCAGGAGGTGCGCCGCCGCATCCAAGAACGCCCTGGCTACCGGCCCGACGAGCAGGTCAGCGACTTTCGCTTCTTGCCGGAGCCGCTGAGCGTGGAAAACGGCCTTATGACCCAGACCCTGAAGATCAAGCGCAACCCGGTGGCTGAGCGCTATGCCCACCTCATCCAGGAGATGTATCCGGCTTGAGGTGCAGGCCCACCTAAGTTTGGGATCCCCGTTGTTGCTCCAAGTAGCGCCGGAATTGCTCCGGTGGAATGGCCCCTCGGTAGGCTCCACAGTAGTAGAGGGTAAGCACTGCCTTGTAGGCCCAATCGCTTGGCACCACATCCGGGAAAGGGCTGGGCAAAGTATCTGCTTGGTTGTTGGCGCAGGCTTGCAAAATTTGCTCTGTGGTTAGCTGTTCTGCCAGGTCTGGAGGGAGTTCCCGCAGGTTGGCTTGGGCCAGAGCGGCGGTGGGCAGGCTCAAACTGGAGAGGGCTGCGCCCACAAGAGCTGAGGTGAAGAGGTGTTGCACTTTCATAGCACTCCGTGCTGTGCAGAGCACAGACAACTCGAAGAGGGTTAACGAGGGATCGATTGAGAGGGAATCCGTCCGGGGAGTCCCTTCTTCAGGGTAGTACGGACGAAAGGAGCGTCTGGATCTGGATAGAACGCCTCAGCCGCTTTGTTCCCGGATTAAGATGCAGGAGACGGGGGCACCTCCAAAACCCCAAAACAAGCCAAAAGGCAAGATTGAGTCTGTACAGCAGGCTTTTGTGCTGAGAGCTAGAGGCCGATGAACGTATCCAAAGGGCCAAGTTTTGACGGCGTGGATCCCCCGGATCCCAAGCTGATCGATGCCTGCGTGCATTGCGGGTTTTGCCTGACCACCTGCCCCAGCTACCGTGTAATCGGCAAAGAGACGGACTCGCCGCGGGGGCGCATCTATCAGATGGAGGCTCTCAACCAAGGTCAAATCTCCCTCTCGGCGGCTACGGTTTCCCACTTCGACAGTTGTTTGGGCTGTTTGGCCTGTGTTACGGCCTGTCCATCGGGGGTGCAATATGACCGCTTAATTGCCGCCACCCGCCCGCAAATCGAACGCAACTACCCACGTAGCCTTTGGGATCGGCTTTACCGCCAGTTCATCTTCTCGGTGTTTCCTTACCCGGAGCGGCTGCGACCGCTGCTGTGGCCTCTCTGGCTGTACCAAAAAATGGGGATCGGCGCTTGGATCCGAAAGGGTCTGGAAAAGGTCTCCCCGCGTTTGGCGGCCATGGAATCCCTGATGCCCCCCCTGGAGGTGGAGCAACTGCTGCCCAAGCGTTACCCTGAGCGGATCCCGGCGGTGGGAGAACGCCGTTTTCGGGTGGGACTCATTTTGGGCTGCGTGCAGCGCCTGTTTGCCCCGCAGGTGAATGAGGCCAGCATTCGCGTCTTGACCCACAACGGCTGTGAGGTGGTGATCCCGCCTGTCCAGGGCTGTTGTGCGGCCTTGCCCCACCATCAAGGGCAACTGCAGCAGGCGGAAACCCTGGCCCGCCAGATGATCGATGCCTTTGCCAATTGTGAGTTAGATGCCATTCTGATCACCGCTTCCGGCTGCGGACATACCCTGAAAGACTATGGCCACCTGTTGGCCAGGGATCCCGACTACAAGGAGAAAGCAGCCCGATTTGCCACTCAAGTCAGGGATATTCAGGAGTTTCTCGCCCAGGTGGGGTTAACTGCTCCTCTACATCCGCTACAGCCGGAACCCCTGGTGCTGGTCTACCAGGATGCCTGTCACATGCTGCATGGGCAGCGGCTCAGCCAGGAACCCCGACACCTGCTGCGGCAAATCCCAGGGCTGGAGCTGCGGGATCCCGTCGATGCGGCCCTCTGCTGTGGTAGCTCCGGCGTCTACAACCTGTTGCAACCCCAGGTGGCGGATGAGCTGGGATCCCAGAAGGTAAAGAACTTGCTTAACACCGGTGCTCAGGGGATTGTCTCTGCCAATATCGGCTGCCGCCTACAAATCCAGAAACATCTGCGCCTACAGGGCAAAGCCGGGATCCCCATCTATCACCCGATGGAATTGTTGGATCGCGCCCTTACCGCTGCGTGACGCTTTCGCGAACAAGCTACAGGGACTTCTTCGGGTCAGGCAGAGGTAGCCGAGGCAACCGGTTGAGTGGATCCTGGATTTCCGGTCGCGCTGGCGTAACCTGGCGCAACATAGCCTCCCACCCCACTTCTCTCCCCCATCGCCGATGGGCTATTCCATCAACAGGCCCAAGTCCAGGTGAGGCTGCCACAGATCGGCCAGGCGCTCCAGCAATTGCTCCCGCTGCTGAGCATAGTGGCCCTCCAGATCCGGCAAGGGATCCCAGCCTTTTTGTCGGCGCAGCCAGTTCAGCCATTGTCGCCGCCACAGGTGGTTGTCAAACAGGCCATGCAGATAGCTGCCCCAAATCCGACCCGTGGGATCCCGCCAGCCCAGGTTCTCCCGGTCGAACACCGGCAGACAGCCAGAGGGATCCGCCTGGGTGGATCCCTGATGAATTTCGTACCCCTGGATGGGGGCCAGGGCAGGCCATCGGCTTTGGGTCTGTACCTGCTGGGTGACCTTGGTGGGCTGTAAAACGGTGGTCAAAGGGAGAAAGCCCAACCCCGAGTAGGTGCCGGCGATCCCCTCCCAGCCTTCGGGATCGGCGATGGTCTCTCCCAACATTTGCAGTCCGCCGCAAATGCCGACGATATGGCCGGAGTATTGGCGCAGTTGATCGGCCAAGCCGGTCTTTTGCAACGCGAACAGATCGTTGAGGGTGGTCTTGCTGCCGGGCAGGATAACCACATCCGGGGATCCCAAACTTTGGCCGGGGTGAACCCAGCGCAGATGGACGGTGGGCTCCGCCAACAAGGGGTCAAAATCCGAGAAATTGGCCACCTGGGGCAAACGCACCACAGCAATCTCCAGGCGCCCTTCCCTCAGGGCTTGGCGACCGGCCCGATCTTCCCAGAGCTGGGGGCTGGCCTCAATTCCCATCGAATCCTCTTGGGGCAGAACCCAATCCAACCAAGGCAAGACACCAACGACGGGGATCCCGGTGTAGTTTTCCAGCCAGTCCAGGCCAGGCTGCAACAATTCCCGCGAGCCCCGAAACTTGTTGATGACAATGCCCCGGATCAGGGCCCGTTCTTCGGGTTCCAGCAGCTGGAGTGTGCCCACCACATGGGCCAGCGCCCCACCTCGGTCGATGTCCGCCACCAGCCAAGTGGGGGATCCCAAATGCAAGGCAACCCGCATATTTGCCAAGTCCCGATGTTTGAGGTTCACCTCTGCTGGGCTACCTGCCCCCTCGCAAAGGATCCAGTCGTACTGCTGTTGTAGGCGAGCAAGGGCTTCTTTGACCGCTTGCCAGGCCGGCGCAAACCAGCGCTCGTAATACTCTCCGGCGCGGTAGGTGCCCACCGCCACTCCGTTCAAGACGATCTGGGAAGTCAGGTTGCCCTGGGGCTTCAGAAGGATTGGGTTCATCTCCACCGCAGGGGGAATCCCGGCAGCCCAAGCTTGCAGAGCCTGCGCGTAGGCGATCTCTTTGCCCTCTGGGGTGACATAGGCGTTGAGGGACATATTCTGAGCTTTGAAGGGGGCGACCCTTTTTCCCGCTTTCTTGAGAATGCGACAGAGGGCTGTCACCAAAAGGGTTTTGCCCACGTGGGAAGAAGTTCCCACCACCATCAAGGATCGACCTGAACAGCTCACCCCGGATCCCTCACCCTTGGTTTCTGGTTGTTGCCATTCTCTCCGCGGCCAGTCCTGCCAAGCCAGGGCCTCCGTTGGCAAAAGCGACCCCATGATTCCTCAGTTCCCCAGAGCAACGCGCCCTGCTGATGCCAAGAGCCGAAACCCCAGATCTGCACGGGATCCCAAGGGCTTGCGCCTTTGTGCTCTCGGTTGGATTTTAAGCTGGGGCAGATGGATTCGAACCACCGAATGGCGGGACCAAAACCCGCTGCCTTACCGCTTGGCGATGCCCCAATTCACATTGCTTAACCAGCTTAATTAATTTAGCGATGCAGCTTCGGGTCTGTCAACAGTTGCAGTGAGCTCCTATGCGTGGGGAAGCTGAAGCTCTTCGCCAAGGTCAGGGCCAATGTCAAGAGGAGTCACGGGGAGAGTGCGGGCTACCTCAAAGAAATAGGCGCGGATCTCCGGCCCGAAATAGATGACATCTCCACTCCTCAAGTAGTGAGTGGCCACCCGCGTGCCGTTAACAAACACCCCATTGGTACTGGACTGGCCCTTGCGGTTGCCGTCGATCAGGCAATAGGTAAACCCTGTCCGGTTGGACTTGGTGGGCACCCGCACCAGGTAAGCATGGCGACGCGAGACAAACCGATTGACGATCTGGATGGCGTTGGAGGGATCCCGTCCAAGCGTATAGATACTCTCCCGCAGGATGTAGCTGCAGGGCCGGACAGGATGGCAGATGGACAGGGTGAACTCCGGATGGGACACCGGCCGTTCAGGGACTTGATCGAACAAATCCGCCGGCAGATCAAAGCCCTGGCTGGGAAGAGGACTTTTCCCGCCAACCTCTGTGATGGAGGTGAAAAAATCGTCGTAGCTATGTGGCAAAGGTCTTCCCCCCTCAACGCTCAACGCCATTTACAGCAGCTTGGCTTTCCAAATTCAAAGTCTTATCTATAGTTCATAGTTCCCCAAAACCCTACTGCTTTCAAAGGAACTCTGGTCTTGGCGGGCTGCCGGAAAACCCACAAGCCCCAGTGTACTGTACTATACACCATAGGCAGCCTTGGAGATACCCCCTTTCCCCGGAAACTGGGCTTGGGCTCAGGTTGGGCCCATTTTGGTTTTCAGGAATCCCTTGGGAGCCTCAGCCTTCGCGGGCTATCCTGAGTAACAGATTCTTGAGGTAGGGGTGTGACAGAGGCCCTGCTGCGTCGGTTGGATGTGGCCACAGAAGCTGCCCTGGAGGCAGGGGCTTTGCTGCGCAGTTATGTGGGAGGCACCCTTGCCATTGAGGAGAAACGTCCGGGCGACTTGGTGACTGCGGCGGATCGCGCTTCCGAGGATCTCATCTTAAAAATCTTGAGGCGGCACTTCCCCGAAGATGTCATCTTGACCGAGGAATCAGGCCAGCAGGGATCCCCGGAGGGTGCCTACGCTTGGATGATCGATCCCCTAGATGGCACCACCAACTTTGCCCATGGCTACCCTTTTGCTGCCGTCTCCATTGGTTTGCTGCAGGGGCGGGAGCCGGTTTTGGGGGTTGTTTGTGATGTTTTTCGCGGGGATCTGTTTCGCGCCGTCCAAGGGATGGGGGCTACCCGCAACCGCCAACCCATTCGAGTCTCCACAACGGCTGAATTGTCTCGGAGCCTGCTGGTGACCGGCTTTGCCTACGATCGTCGCGAAACCCCTGACAACAACTACGCCGAGTTTTGCCACTTTACCCATCTCACCCAAGGAGTGCGGCGGGGCGGATCTGCAGCTCTGGATTTGGCCTATGTGGCCACCGGTCAGTTGGATGGCTACTGGGAGCGGGGCCTCTCCCCTTGGGACATTGCCGCAGGGATCGTTCTGGTGCGGGAGGCAGGCGGCAAGGTGACCGCTTATGATGGCAGCCCGGTGGACGTTTACAGTGGCCGACTGTTGGCCAGCAATGGCTGGTTACACGCTGCTCTGCAAGAAGAATTGGCCCAAGTACAGCCTTTGCCGGTCTCCTTTCCCATGCGGCGGGATCCACGCCCAGCCTATCAGAACCGGGAAAGCTCCCCAGTTGAGTTGAATTGAAGACAGAAGTAGCTGACGAATAATCGAGGAATAATCAAGAAGATTCCAAGAACCCTATGTTGGGCAGGGTAGATAGGAGATGGGTTAGCGGACTCCCCGGAAAACAGCGACATTGCTGCCGGGCGGCACAGTTCGGCCTGGCCCTCATCTTGGGAGCAATGGCCCTTGGGGTCGCCACTGCTGGCCCCGGCTACCCTCAGCCGGAACAAGGGAAGGTTGCCCCCACCGAGCGGGCACAGCCCCTCGATTCCCGTTGGGCCGAGATCCAGGCCCGGGGGCGCATTCGGGTTGGCTTGGATCCCAGTCTGGGGCCGGCCTATCTCTATACCGACTTGGAGCGACAAACCTACGCCGGCTTTGAGTGGGATATCCTGGAGGCGTTGGCCCAAACCCTTCAGGTGCAGGTGGATCCCATCTACGTGGCCTGGAGGGAGCAGTTGGCGGCCTTGCAAGCGGATGAGGTGGACTTGATCTGGGGAGCGCGGGAAGCTTTGGGCTTGGATCCGGAGCAGTTTCTGGCCACCCGGCCCTACTACCTCAGCCCGCAGCGCTTGGTGGTACGGGATCCCTCCCCCGCCTCCGGGCCAGAGGAACCGGCCATTGAAGCACTGTCGCAATTATTTGGCCGCAAAGTGGGCATCGTAGTCAATAGTACAGGGGCAGCCCTACTGGAGGCGTATAACGAGAGGAGGGGCAACGCCATTCGTCTCTTTGCCACCAGCAACCCTGAGCGCTTGTTTGCTCAGCTACAAGCCGGCCAGTTGGATGCCGTGCTGGTCGATCAGCCTGTTGCCGCCCTAAACCTGCGCCAAGCTGGATCCCGGCTGCGCCTGGTGGGGCCGCCCCTGTTCCCCATGCCTCTGGTGGGAGTAGTATCCTCTCAGCATCCTTCCCTGAAGGAAGCTGTGGATGGGGCGATTTCCAGCCTGATCGAAAACGGAACCTTGCAGCAGATTTTAGAGAAGTGGCAACTATGGGATCCAACTCTAATGTCCCCCGCCTCAACCGAGGACTAGCCCGCTACGAGACTGACCATTTCGCCATCTTAGGCGTGCCCCTTACCGCCGACTCCAAGGGGATCCGGCGCGGCTACCTGCAGGCGGCCAAGGCCCTCCACCCGGATCGGTTTGTGGGGGATCCCGAAGGTGCAGAGCGCGCCAACATCCTCTTTGCCAAGCTGGTCAACCCGGCCAACGAAGTGCTGACCAAAGAGCGGGAGCGAGGGGAATATGAAACGGTGCTCAAAATGCGGATCAAACGCCTTTTGGAGACGCCCCCCCCGGATCTTTGGCCCTCTGGGGAAGCCGTCAAGGGCTTGGCCGAGCACCCCCATTGGCAGGAAGAGTATGTCAGACGGGTGGAGAAGCTGGCCAAAGAGCAATACAGCTCCATGGAAACCCTGCTCGAGAAAACCGAGCAATTGAGCGAGCTGAACCTGGCCTATTTGTTGCTCAAGGCCGGCTACCAGGGGAGCCTAGCCCCTGCCTCTAGAACCACTACCGCGACCGGGATCCCAACCCCTTCCCCCAGCCGTACCACTGTGGGAGGGATCCCAGCCTCCCCCGTCGTTGCTCCGCCCACCCGTCCCCCTGTTCAGCCCGTTCCCACCCCACCGCCTGCCCCCAAGTTCAGCCCTGGGGAAACCCGCTTTATCCAAGCCTTGGACATGATCGAGCGCAAGCAATACCGGGATGCGGTGCAGTATCTGAACTTTGCCATCAGCGCTGAGCCCAACGTGGCCCGCTACTACCTGCACCGGGGCATTGCTCACCTGAAGCAGGGGAATGCTGGCATGGCCAAAGCAGACTTTATGCAAGCCAGTCGCCTAGAACCTGCCAACGCCGAGTTGATGGCAGAAGTGCGCCGTTGGATGCAGCAAGTCACCACTCAACAGCCCGTTCCCGTCCCCAAGGACTCCGTCCCGCCAACGCGAGTGGCCAGCCGTCAAACGTCACAGGCTCAGAAAGTGGTGCCGCCTCCCCGCAAAGAAGACAACGGCGGGTTCTTTAGCCGCCTCTTCGGCAGGAAAAAGTAGGCAGACAGAGATCCCCTTAACGCGCTCCTCCCAGCACCAGCAGCGTCACCAGGGATCCCGTATTCCAGAGGCTGTGCAGCAGGATGGGAGCCAGCAGGTTGCGGCTGTGGCTGTACACCACCCCCAGCACCACCCCCAGCATGGTCAAAGGCAGCAGATCGGAAAGGTTGAGGTGGGCAAGGGCAAAGGTGAAGGCGCTGAGCACAATGGCGGCCCCCATAGGCAGGTAGCGGCTTAGAGTAGGCAGCCAAAAGCCCCGGAACAGCACCTCCTCAAAAACAGGGGCACAGACAGACACCACGGCCAAAAACACCAACCGCGCCCCCCAACCATGGCTATCCAGCAGCAGGGGCAAAATGGGATTCCCACCCCCTGCCTGCGGTAGCAGCAATTGCGAGAGTGCCGCTGCCAGCACCACCAAAGGCAAGGCCACCCAGTAGCCACACAAGCCCCACAGCAGCCAAGGACCCCACAACCGCACCTGCAGCACCCTCTGCCAGCCGGGGTAGGCGTGCAAGAGACGGTACAATAACCCTGCCCCCAGCAAAGCGCCGGAATTGTAGGTGAGAAACAGGGCTACCGCCTGCTGCCAAGGGCTGAGCTGCCGTGCCCCCAGGCCGAGGATGATGATGTAAAGTCGAGGCACCAAAGCGTTGAGGGCGATAAACCCCAAAAACCAGCCGGTCAACACCGCTTGCGCCCCGATCCCCGGCCAAGGCACTTCCCAAGCAGGGCCCAGGAGCGGACGTTTGCGCCAAAGGCTCCAGCCCAGCCAGCCCAACAAGAGCATCAACCCCAGCAGTGCCCCCAGCACGGGGATCCCGCCCACCACCGCCAGTCGAAATAGAGCCGCCAAGGCCAATTTTTCCTGCTGTTGGTTGAGGGCATTTAGGCTATCGCTGCGCTGCTGCAGTCGGTAAAGCTGTTGCAGAGCCACCGCCTCAAACCAACCATCCAGATGATTGCGGATCTGCACCTCCGCCTCTGGCAAGATGCGCCGCGGTGTTCCCCACAGCCCTTGCAAAACCCGCGCTGCCCCCTTTTGGCTCGATTCCAGCTCCACGGGACGTTCCAGGTCGATGATCTGCTGCCATTGCTGCTGAGCGGCCTCCAGATCTTCTTGGTAGGCATAGAGCAAGCCCAGGCGCAGCCACAGTGCATCCAGCTCCGTCTGCAAATCTTGCATGGAGGCCAAAAGGGCGGGATCCACCTCTGGAGATTGGGCCAGTTCTGGGCTGGCCGCCTCAGATTCGCCAGCAGGAGTTAAACGGGCCAGCCGTTTCAAACGTTTCAGGCGTTCGGTGTAGTTATCGGCGGTCTGCTGATAGCGATTTTGGGCCACCTTGAACACATCCTGACCCAAAAGTGCCCGTGCCAGATCCTGATAGCGGGGATCATCGAGGGTGCGGGAAGCCTGCAGGGCGAGATCGGTTTGCAACAAATCCAACTGCGTTTGGGGCGGCGGCTGAAACCAACTGCTGGAAAGAGAAAGCCCGACAATCACAATGGCCAATAGGCTCAGCAGGTTGAGGATCCCACGGCGAACAGAAAACCAAGCAGAGGAGGGGTCGGCAGAGGCCGTGGTTTCAGAGTGAGACATTGCGGCGACGGATCCAACTCAAGCGGGTTATATCCTATCTTCTGTATTGTCTTGGCGGAATGGAGTTGTTGTTACTGCATTACGGATTTGTCCTGTTGTCACCGTCGCTCCAGCCAATAGCGATAGATGGGCAGGCCCAGTTGTAGGCAGTGCCACTCCCGCTCCGTGGGGATGCCGAGGGGATTGGAGTCCAAAGGCCCCTGGTGGGGATCCCAAAACTGCGGATGCTCCAAAAATCGAGCTGCCATTTCTTCGGCCACCTCTTGGATATCCGATTGCAGGAAGACGGGGCTGCCCGGTCGCAGCAGCAGAGCCAGATCCGCCACCAGTTGGGGTTGGACAATCCGCCGTTTGTGATGGCGCTTTTTGAACCAGGGATCCGGAAATAGGATGGTCACCCGGCTGAGATCCCCCGGCGCAAACAGATGCCGCAAAGAGACATTGATGTTGGCAAACAGAAAATGGACGTTATCCAGCCCCAGCTCGTCCCGCCAGGCATTGGCCCGTTCCACCAGCGCCTGCCGAATCTCTACCCCCAGGAAGTTCCAGTCGGGCTGCTCCTGAGCGAGGCGCAGCAGAAATCGTCCGCTCCCTGTGCCGATATCCAGATGAAAGGGCTGCCCCAGCCGCCGGTATACCCGTTCCCAATGGGGTGGGGGGACGGGCTGCTGATACTGTGCCTGCAGGGGATTGACGTGCTGCCGTACCCGGTGACCGAGGCCCCTCTGTAAGGGGATCCCGGCCCAAGGCGGAGAAGGGGGGCGCTTCTCCAGTTGGCCCTCAGGCGATTGCTGCCCCTGTTGCACCTCTGTTTCCATAGACCACCTCCTGCCGCCAGCTGCGGCCCTCGCCCACTGACCAAGGGATCCCCCAGCTTGGAGGGGAGCGACAAAAGTCCAGGAGATCTAGGCTACCACCGGATGCTGTCGATGACTTGCCGCAAGATCTGGGCCGAGCGGTGCAGCTGCTTGCGCTCGCTCTCGGTGAGGGACATGGCCAGCGTGCGTTCCACCCCCTGCCGCCCGACCACTCTGGGCAAGCTGAGACAGACCTCTGGCAGATCGTACTCCCCTTGGGTGAGGCTGCTCACGGTTAAAACGCGGTGTTGATCCCGCAGCAGGGCTTGGACAATTTGCGTCACCCCTAACCCGATGGCGTAGCTGGTGGCCCCTTTGCGACGGATGATCTCGTAGGCAGCGTTGCGCACCTGCTCGAAGATATCCCCCAAATGGGCGGGATCCCAGTCCGGCGAGAGTTCCCCAATCGGGGTGCCGGCGATGTTCACCTTGCTCCAAACGGCCACCTCGCTATCTCCATGTTCGCCGATGATGTAGGCGTGCAGGCTACGCGGATCCACCCCCAGGCGCTCCGCCAAAAGATAGCGAAAGCGGGCTGTGTCCAAAACCGTCCCCGACCCAATTACCTGCCCTGCCGGCAACCCCGACAACTTCAGGGAAACGTAAGTCATGATGTCAACGGGATTGCTCACCACCAAAAGGAGTGTGTCAGGGCAATGCGCCATCAAGGCCGGGATCAAGCCTTTGAAGATCTCGACGTTGCGCTGCACCAAATCCAAACGGGTTTCTCCAGGCCGCTGCTTAGCCCCTGCCGTCAAAATCACCACGTCTGATCCGGCACAATCCGCCAGCTCCCCTGCCCGTATCCGTGTCGGCTCCACAAAGGGGATCCCGTGCACCAGATCCATCACTTCCCCTTCCAGCTTGTTGCGGTCGATGTCGTGAAGGACCAGCTCATCCAGAGTGTTCTGGATTACCATCGAGTAGGCACAGGCCATGCCTACCTGGCCGGCGCCGATGATGGATCCCTTCAAAAGGCGGCGAGAAGTCAGCCCCTCGACCTGCTGCTGGGAGCGCTGCTTGGGTTGGTGCTTAGAAACAGTCATGGCTGCAGCCGCTACTCTTCGTTCTCCAGCTTAAGCCTGCCTAGAGGAAGAAAAAAACAGGCTACCGCTCTCCAGAAGAACTGGAAAGGCGAGAAGAGGCAGGATCGGTTGCCGCAGCGGACTGGATCCATCTGAAACAATAAAAACAATAAATAGCCCTCTAACCTTCAACAGTCCTCAACCCGGCTGCTGGGTTAGCCGCTGCCAAAGCTGCGGAGGAATGCGCTCGTGAGGACACTTTAGGGACTGAATCTGAGCTAAATCTTCCGGCATGTAGTGCAAGGCTACCCGCGCTGCCGGATCCAAAAGGCTGCGCCGTCGTCGGTTACATTGCTCCGCTTCTCCCAGAAACACGTCCAGCCAGCCATCTCGCTCTTGGTAGCGAATCCTCAAAGCAGAGAGAGAAGGCAGAGCAGAGGAAACTTCTTTGCGGTAGAGCCGAAAGCCCTGCTCCAGACTCCAGCCCAACCACCACTGAGGCGCCAATTGCCCCAACTGCCTACACCACACCCCCGCCTGAACCTGTTGCCATGCCATGCTTGCCACTCCGCAGCTTGTTCTCCTGAGAAGACTTAACTGCAAATCTTTAGCAATTGCTACTTGGGTAAGCACTCTACCAGACTCCTCAAGCTTAATGCAAGTCTTTATCAAAGAGGATCCCTACTTTGCCGGCACGCTATTGAAAGCTAATCTCAATAGAGCTATGCTGTTACTCGGTTGAGTGGTGGAGTTGTATCCATCAGTCTTCCTCTCTTGCCTTGGATGCATCGGGGATCCCACGCCCGCGGAATTAGCCATCCTGGGTCTGGCAGGGATCCCTTTTCCAGGGCTAGCTGAGGTTCTTTCTAATGAGAGTAGTTCTAACTAATAGGAGCCTGGTTCCTTCCCAAGCGTGTCGATGTACGGGTAGAACAAGTTCGGGAGCCAGAAGCGGTTTAACCTTGAAAACGGCGACGCATAGCCCTTCACGTCGGCAGGACAGGCTTTTTAATAATTCTTTTAATTAACCTCAAGAGTTGCTTCAAAGAATATCCCCTCCGGAGCACCCAAAAGCCCGTGCCAGCCCGGGGATCTTTTGTATCGGGAGACACACAAACTCCCCCAACAATTCCATAGGATGACCGTAGAATGGCAGAGACAGCGTGAATTCATAGCTGTTTTTTTCGGCTTGCCCTCCCCGTTGCCCGAGCGTCTACTGGGTGTTCCTAGCCTATGGTTGAAAGGGGGACTGCTGGGCCAGACCAGGCTGGCAGCGTTTATGATGCGCTGACGCGGGCCGATCTGTGGAATCCCCAGGTCATGTACCGTGGGCGCCCGGTACAGGCTCGGGGACGGGCTGTGCTGCGCACCATGTTCGAGAGCGTCAGCGATGGGTTGTTTGTCCTTGAGTGTCTGCCCCCGGAGCCAGAAAGAGGCTCACCTCAGCCGCGCTGTCGGTTTTTGGTGGGTAACCCGGCTTTTTGCAGGATGTTTTTTCTCTCCTCTCGACCTATCGAGGGAGAAGAGCTCCAGAGTTGTCTACCGCCTTCTCTGGCTGCGCAGATTCAACTGCACACCGAACACTGCCTCAGCCATGGCCGGCAAGTGAGCTTCGAGCTGAGCTTAACGGCCTCTGCCGCTCCCGACCCAGAGTCGACCCATGTTCTAATCGTTACCCTTTCTCCAGTAGTTGAGGAGAACAAGCCAATCAGCCGAATTGTCGGCTCCTGTCAGGACATCACAGCACGCAAGCAAGTGGAGTGGCAGCTACAGCGCAGCCAAAAGCAACTGTTGGAGCACAACCGGGCTCTGATGGAGCTCACCCGGCACAAAGCCCTCAGCCAAGGAGACTTACAAGCTGCTCTGCAACAGATTTGTACTACAGCCGCCCATACCCTGGGGGTGGCACGGGTGGGGGTCTGGCTCTACACGTCGGAGCGCTCCAGCATTCGCTGCATCAATCAATTCGAGATCACCCCAGACAATCCCGAGGGATCCCATACTCAAGGGGCGGAGATCTGGGCCAAAGACTATCCCCGTTATTTTCAAGCCCTGGAGCAAGAGCGCACCATTGCTGCCGACCAAGTGGTGGCGGATCCCCGCACCGCCGAGTTCGGCAATTCCTACCTGACAGCAATGGGAGTGGTCTCGATGCTGGATGCCCCCATTCGACTGGAAGGACGGATGGTGGGTGTTCTCTGCCACGAGCACATTGGCTCCCCTCGCCACTGGACCTTAGAAGAGCAAAACTTCGCCGGATCCCTGGCGGATTTGGTGTCTCTGGCCCTCGAGATCTCGGAGCGCCGGCAAGTGGAAGAGGAGCTGCGCCAGGCTGAGGAGCGCTATCGCAATTTTTTCGAGAATGCGGTAGAGGGCATTTTTTTCACCGATGCGGCAGGTCGGTATCTCTCCGCCAACCCGATGCTGGCCCAGATCTGCGGCTACAGCTCCCCCGAAGAATTGATGCGCGAAGCGAAAGAGGCGGGCAAGCGGCAGCTCTATGTGGATCCCAGCCAGTGGGAGGAATTTGTGCGGCTATTGCAGGAGCAGGGATCCGTGCGCGGCTTTGAGTATCGGCTGCGGCGGCGGGATGGCTCGATCATCTGGGTCCGAGAAAAGGCCCGTTTGGTTAAAGATAAAGCCGGAAATATCCTCGGCTATGAAGGCATCTGCGAAGACATCACCGCCCAAAAGCAGAGCTTAGCCTACATGGAGTTTCGCGCTCATCATGATGCCCTGACAGGTTTGGTGAACCGCGAATCCTTTCGGGAGCGGCTGCAGCAGACCCTGCAGCAATACTACAGTGAATCTCTGGCCCTCTTCTTTGTGGATTTGGATCACTTCAAAGACATCAACGATACCTTCGGCCACGGTGTCGGCGATGCCCTGTTGCAGGGGGTAGCTGAACGGTTAACCAAGTGCGTTCGCCCTGGAGATATCGTCGCCCGCTGGGGAGGGGATGAGTTCACCCTGCTGCTGCCCCGAATTGGCAGCCCCACAGTGGCAGCGCGTCTGGCTCAGCGGATTGTCGATGCCTTTCAAACTCCCTTCTCCTGCGAGGGCCATTCCCTTTCCGTGACCTGCAGCATTGGCGTCGCCCTCTACCCCCAAGACGGCGTAGAAGTGTCCACCCTTTTGCACCATGCCGACTTGGCCCTCTACCAGGTCAAGGAAAATGGCCGCAGCGGCTTTCAGCTCTACCGGCCAGTTTCAGGGATCCCGGCAGCAGTCCGCAACACTATCCTGTAAGCTGGTTGGGTCAGAGGCCCTTCTGGTTTGTGATTTGTGCATCCGGGTCGTAGCTATCGCCGTCTCATTCCCTTCATTCGGCCCCATCTGTGGATGTTGTTGCTGGGGCTAACCTGTACCCTTGGCTTTGTGCTAACCATGCCCGCCCTCGCCTACTTGATCGAGTGGGTGGCCCGCTCCATTGGTGCCGGGGATCTGGGGCAATTGCGGATGCTGGCCTTGATTGGGGTGGTGTTTTTCTTGGTGCGCGGCGCTTTTCAGTATGGCCAAGACACCCTGATGGCGAGGGCCTCCTTGCAAATGGTTTTGGAATTGCGCCAACAGATTTATGCCCACCTGCAGGCACTGGATGTGGACTATTTTTCCGGCAGCCGCACTGGCGATCTGGTCTATCGCCTCACGGGGGATCTGGATCGGGTGGGAGAGGTGGTGCAGCGGTTTTTCCATCGCTTCATCCCCAGCGTGCTCACCATCTTGGCGGTGGTGGCCTACCTGTTCTATCTCAACGGCATTCTCACCTTGACCACCTTGCTGATAGCCCCCCTGATGGGAGCCTTGATCAGTTGGTTTGGGGATCGCCTTTTGTTTCGCTCCCGCCTCAACCAAGAGAAGATGTCGGATTTGGCCGCCCTCTTGACAGAGGTGTTTGCCGGGATCAGCCTCACTCGCGCCTTTGCGGCTGAGGACTACGAAATTCGCCGCTTCAGTGCCATTGCCGAAAGCAACCGCCTGGCCCGGTTTCAGACCGAACAGGTGAAAGCCATTCAAGACCCGGTGGTGGGTTTTCTGTACGCCATGAGCGTGCTGGGGGTGTTTTGGGTGGGCGGCTGGCAAATTAGCCAGGGCAACCTGACCGGCAGCCAGTTTCTCGGCTTTATCGCCGGTGTTGCGATGTTGATCGACCCTATTGTTCATATCACCAACAACTACAGCGAGCTGAAACAGGGTGAGGCTTCGGTGGAGCGGATTTTCGAGCTGCTAAACACCCGCTCCCAAATCCGGGAGCTGCCCGGGGCCCGCCCCATGCCTCCCATTCAGGGTTGGGTGGAGTTCGACCAAGTTTCCTTTGCCTACAAACCGGATCAGCCGGTGCTCAAACAGATCAGCTTTCAGGTGTCTCCCGGCGAGATTGTGGCCCTGGTGGGATCCTCCGGCGCCGGCAAATCCACCCTGGTGAGCCTGATTCCCCGCTTTTACGATCCCCAGCAGGGCTGCATCCGCATCGACGGCATCGACATCCGCACCGTCACCCTCAAGAGCCTGCGCCGGCAGATCGGCATTGTGCCGCAGGAGATCACCCTGTTTTCGGGAACCATTGCCAGCAACATCGCCTACGGACAAGAGCATTTTGACCTGGAAGCGGTGCGCCAGGCGGCCCAGGTGGCCAACATCGACACCTTTATCGAGAGCTTGCCCGATGGCTACGCCACCCGCGTGGGAGAACGGGGGGTCACCCTCTCCGGTGGACAACGGCAACGGCTGGCCATTGCCCGCGCCGTGCTCCTCAACCCCAAGATCTTGATCCTGGACGAGGCTACCTCTGCTTTGGACAACGAGTCGGAAGCGTTGGTGCAGGAAGCGCTGCAACGGCTGATGCAACGCTGTACCGTTTTTGTGATTGCCCACCGCCTCTCGACGGTACGCACTGCCCACCGCATTTTCGTCTTGGAGCAGGGGCAATTGCTGGAGCAGGGAAATCACCGAGAATTGCTGGGCAAAGGGGGTCGCTACGCCCAGTTTCACCTGCGCCAGTTTCATTGAACCCTTGGCCTCTGGATCTCCTGGATCTCCCATGCCTGCCAGAAGGGCCGGTAAAACTCCGGATCCGAAGGTGCTCCCCCCGGGATCCCGCAGATGGCCGCCGCAAATTGCACGGCTCGTTGCACCAGAACTGCCTCCGGCCATCCCCGCAACAGCCCCAGGATGGCCACGGCGCTAAATGCATCTCCCGCCCCCACTGTATCCACCAGCTGAGGCGCGGGCACTGGGTCGGCCCGATAGACCTGAGCAGGGGTGATCAGCAGTGCGCCTGCCGCTCCCAAGGTCAGAAATAGACCTTTCAGGTTCAGATGAGCCTGGAGGATCTGTCCTTGCTCCAGCAGGTCTCCGGCAGGGATCCCTTCCAGTTGGGCCACTTGCTCCAGCTCTGCCTGGTTCAGCTTCAGCCAAGTGCAGGTGCGTAGCATCTCCCGGATGGCGTCTGGATGCCACCAGGGATCCCGCAGGTTGAGATCCAGAAACACGGGACAGCCCAAAGCGGGGATCCCCTCTTGAAAGTGGCGATGGGCTGCCTCCCGGCGGGCTGCCAAGCTGCCCCGGTAGAGCAGGCTGGGCTGGAGAGCTTGCAGAGCCCCGATATCCAACTGGATGTAGTCGTAGGCTTGGTCGGGCAAGATGGCGAAGGTGGGGATCCCTTGCTCATCCAGGGTTACTTGAACCTTGCCGGTGGGGTGAACAGAATCCTGCTGCAGACCCTCCAGGCGCAGCCCCTGCCGTCGCAAGGCCCCCAGCAGCTCTCTGGCGGCCTCGTCTTGGCCAACACGACTGAGCAAGAGGGGATCGGATCCCAGCCCCTTGAGGTTCCAAGCCACATTCAAAGCTGCTCCGCCCAGCACAATCTCTGTGGGGAAGCAGTCGAAAAGCACCTCCCCCAAGATGAGCGGCAAACCCAGGGGCACATGAGAGGGATCCATCTTGAGCACTCAGCTAGAAATCGCAGGAGCCCCGTGCTGTACCGGTAGGATCAGTGTCGAGAGGAAAGTCCGCCTCCATGGTTATAATTGTACTGCGGACACCAGAAACGGTTGTTTAAGGCACTGGTAACGGTCGATTGGGGGTGCTGTAAACCACCCCAGAGGCTCGTGGTTGGCTTGCCAACTGCAGGGCTACTAAAAGCCCGCTCTGTACTGCTTTAGCGGTCGGAGTCCGGTAGTTTACGAAGCAGCCGTTGACGTCCGCGGTGCGGAGCCCAATCCCTGGAGCTCCAGGATCTGCTGATAGGTGTTGCTGCGGAACCAACGCTCGATTTCTCTGGCCCGTAGCACCGGCAGCGGATGGGTGCGCCCCACCGTTTGCATCTGCTTCAGCTCCATCTGCCACAGATCCCCGTCCAGCTCGTCGTAAGTACGGGCCTGCTCCAAAAAGGCGTCCACGTTCAGCTTGGAGGCCAATTGCGGGGATCCCCCACACAATTTCATCAACACCGAGATCACCGTCTTGGCATCTTGGGCTACCAACAGCGCCGCCCGGTCACAGGTAAACTCGGCACACCGCAGCCAGTGCATCAGTTGATCCTGCAACGCCTGATAAAACAACCCCCCGAAGGGGAGCAAGCTGGTGGAGAGCATGAGAATGTTGGCCATCGTCAAGTAGACCCCGTGATTGCACTTCAAGTGGCCCAACTCATGAGCGATCACGGCCTGAATTTCCGGCGGCTCCAACAGATCCAGCAGAGAGCTGTGCAAGACAATGAAGGGCTTTTTCCCCTGCATGGCAAAGGTGTAAGCATTGGGCGTGGGGTTCTGCCGCACGTAGAGCTGGGGCACCTCCAGATCCAAGATGCGACAGGCCTGCACCAAAAGCTGATGAATTTCCGGCAACTGATGCTCGTTAATTTGGATGCTGGAAGCAATGTTGTCCAGATAAAATATCTGTCCTGCCGTTGAGCCAAGCCAATTTTGAATCAGCAGGCCCAGCCCCGGCACTTGCTGCAGAGAGCGGGTGGCTTGCAGATCCACGGGATGACGAAATTGGTCGGCCCGCAGGCCCAACAGAATGCGAGGTTCTCGTTGAATGGACGACATAGACAATAGACAACAGAGGGAGAAAGGACTTCGGTTACAACTCGTAGGGCACAAACTGGCGGTGGCGATTCAACAAAAATAGCCGCTCCGGCGGCGGATCCGGCAGGGTCGGGTAGTTTACTAAAATCAAACGGGTTTTCTCCAGAGGGGATCTCCCAATAGACCACATGATCTTGAATGCGAGTGCCATCGGTAACAAAGCGCCCAGTATCGGCGGCAGCACGCTCAGCGCGGCGATAGAGTCGCCCTTGCCAGGTCAAGTGCGGGGGCAGCCCCAATCCCAAAAACAGTTGCTGCTGACTTGATTCCTGGTTGAACACCGCCTGCGGGCAATCTGCCCAGATCCTTGCCAGATCTGCCGGTTGGGGAGCAGCATGAGCCTCTGCATCGGCTGGAGTTACCTGATACATTCACGCTGAACTCTCCTGAACATGGTTCAGGAAAGAAGCGATCG